>RGEP01000047.1 GCA_009918225.1 Betaproteobacteria bacterium
ATGTCTTATATAAGACATAAGATACAAAACAGACCTATGCTTGCTCTCATTCGATGTCCCCATTCGTCCTCTTTCCATCCTCTTTTCATCCTCAAGGAGCTCACCATGAAACGACTGACCCGCGAACAACAGATTGCCGCCCTGGAAAAGGACTGGGCGGAGAACCCGCGCTGGAAGGGTGTCAATGGGATCTGGTCAATGGTGGCGCTCGCAAAGGCTATGTGAATGCCTTTGGCGCCATCACCGCCGGCCAGGCGATGCAGCAAGCCAAAGCGGGCTTGGAGGCGGTTTACTTGAGCGGATGGCAGGTGGCCGCCGATGGCAACTCGTCAGAGACCATGTACCCGGACCAGTCCTTGTACGCCTACGACTCGGTGCCGACCATGGTTCGTCGCATCAACAACACCTTCAAGCGCGCAGACGAGATCCAGTGGAGCCGCGGTGTGGGGCCGGAGCACAAGGAGTTCATCGACTACTTCCTGCCCATCGTGGCCGATGCCGAGGCCGGCTTCGGCGGCGTGCTCAACGCCTTTGAGCTGATGAAGAACATGATTGGCGCCGGTGCTGCAGGCGTGCACTTTGAAGACCAGTTGGCGGCGGTGAAGAAGTGCGGCCATATGGGCGGCAAGGTGCTGGTGCCCACGGGCGAAGCGGTGGAGAAACTGATCGCAGCGCGATTCGCCGCCGACGTGATGGGCGTTTCCACGATCGTGTTGGCACGCACCGACGCAGAAGCGGCCAATCTGCTGACCAGTGACCATGATGCCAACGACAAGCCCTTCCTCACCGGAGAGCGTACGCCCGAGGGCTTCTATCGGGTACGAAACGGCATGGAACAGGCCATCAGCAGGGGCGTAGCCTATGCTCCCTACGCCGATTTGGTGTGGTGCGAGACCGGGACGCCGGACCTGGGCTTTGCGCGCGAATTCGCGCAAGCGGTGCATGCCAAGAGCCCGGGCAAGCTGCTGAGCTACAACTGCTCGCCTTCGTTCAACTGGAAAAAGAACTTGGACGACAAGACGATTGCAGCGTTCCAAGAGGAGCTCAGTGCCTTGGGCTACAAGTACCAGTTCATCACCCTGGCCGGTATTCATATCAACTGGTACCAGACCTTCAAGTTCGCACACGCCTATGCACAGGGCGATGGCATGAAGCACTATGTGGAGATGGTGCAGGAGCCCGAGTTCAAGGCGCGCGAGCAGGGCTATACCTTCGTGTCACACCAGCAGGAGGTTGGAGCAGGCTACTTTGACGACGTGACCACGGTGATACAGGGCGGGTCCTCCAGCGTCAAAGCGCTGGCGGGCTCCACGGAAGAAGAGCAGTTCCACTGACGCATCGGCGTAAAGATCCGGCTCGGTGGGCCGGATCTCGCAACGTGCGGGCCTGGAGTACCCTTGGCCCATGGGCAGTCGACGCATCTTTTTGCTGGGGGCCACGGGGACCATTGGACAGGCCACGGCATCTGCCTTGGCTGCCCGAGGCCATGAGGTCGTAGCCCTGGTGAGGCGGCCATCGGCTCCGCGTGTTCGGAGCACAAGTGTGCTGGATCGCCTGCGGGCCATGCCCGGGCTCACGGTGCGCGAGGGTGACCCCTTGAATGCGGATTCGCTGCGCGAGGACGGCTTGTGCGGAGAGCGGTTCGACACCTGGGTATCGTGCTTGGCTTCCAGAACCGGCGCACCGCAAGACGCCTGGGCGGTAGACCATGCGGGCCATGTGCAGGCCCTTCACGCTTGCCGTGAGGCCGGTGTGCATCAGGTGGTGCTCCTGTCGGCCTTGTGTGTGCAAAAGCCCCAACTGGCGTTCCAGCGGGCCAAGCTCGCCTTCGAGGCTGCCCTGATGGAGTCGGGGCTGAACTACTCCATCGTGAGGCCGACCGCTTTTTTCAAGTCGCTTTCGGGCCAAGTTGAGCGGCTGCGGCGGGGGCGGCCCTTTCTCTTGTTCGGTGATGGCCAGCTGACCGCCTGCAAGCCCATTGCCGACGAGGACTTGGGTGAGTTCTTGGCCGGGTGCGTTGACGATCCGTCCAGGCACCGACGCATCCTGCCCATCGGCGGGCCTGGGCCAGCCCTGACGCCGCTTCAGCAGGGTCTGTTGCTGTTTGAGGCGCTGCAAATGGAGCCGCGTTTCAAGCAGGTTCCCTTGTCGGTGATGGACGCTGCCATCGCTGTTCTTGGCGCGGCTGGTCGAGTCTGGCCTTGGGCTGCGGCCAAAGCCGAGTTGGCGCGTATAGGGCGCTACTACGCGACCGAGTCGATGCTGGTGTGGAACGCGGAACTGAAGCGCTACTGCGCTGAGGACACGCCAGAGTATGGCCATCGTAGCCTGGCGCAGCACTATGGGGCTCTGGCCCGGGGCGAGGTGGCCGACCAGCGCGGCGACCACGCCGTTTTCTGATGCGTGGACCGCCTACGCGCCCACCGCGCGCACCAGCGCATTCCTGACCACCTCGGCAAGAACGAGCAAGACAGTGCAGCATCAGCAACCCTTGTGCAAAAGCCCGGCCGGTGTGGCGCAACGCGATGCCTTGACGCCGGCCATGCGCAAGGTGCTGCAAGGCATCGAGCGTGTCACGCGCACGCCGTTTCACGAGCAAACGGCGCAGGCTGCACGACAGGCCTACGAACGCACAGCCGAGGTGCTGGACCTGCCACGGCAGCCACTGCCGCTGGTCCAGGATTTGGCGATCCCGCGTCGGGACGGTGGCACCTTGCCGGCGCGGTTGTACAAGCCCGACATCGGGAGCGCTTTACTGCCCGTCGTTCTTTATCTCCATGGCGGGGGGTTTACCGTGGGCAGCTTGGAGACCCATGACAGCCTGTGCCGCCAGTTGGCCTATCGATCTGGTGGAGCGGTTCTGGCGCTGGACTACCGCTTGGCGCCCGAGCACCGATTCCCCACGGCCGTCGAGGATGCCTTTGACGCCTTGGTGGCTCTGGCGCGCTGCGGTGGTCAATGGGGCCTGAACACGGCCCAACTCGCTGTGGCAGGCGACAGCGCGGGCGGCACCTTGGCCGCTGTCTGTGCCATCCTGGCGCGGGACGCCGGCATCCCCTTGGCGATTCAACTGCTGATCACGCCCGGTACCACGGCCTATGCTGACACCGCTTCCCACCGGCGGTATGGCTCAGGCTATCTGCTGGAAGCCCAGACCATCGAGTGGTTCTTTGCGCACTACATCGACCACACTCAGCGAGTGGACTGGCGCTTCGCCCCGCTCGAGGCACCTGACCTAGAGGGGGTGGCGCCCGCGGCGCTGCTGTTGGCCGAATGCGACCCGCTGCTTGATGAAGGCTTGGCCTATGCCGATCGGCTGCGAAGTTCTGGCGTGTCCGTCGAGTTGGAACTCGTGCGCGGGGTGGTGCATGATTTCATCAAGATGGGGCGCGCACTGCGCGAGGCGCATCAGGCCCAAGACTGGTGCGCACAAGTGCTGCGCGCAGCCTGGACCCCACCGAACCTTTGAGAAGCCCGTCACATGAATTCGCCCATCGCATCACGCCCGTTGCCCGAACGCCGAGACTTTCGCTGTCTGGACCCCCTGAGGGTGCGCTGGGCAGAGGTCGATCTGCAGCAAATCGTCTTCAATGGCCACTATCTGATGTACTTTGACACGGCGGTGGCCGCTTACTGGCGACGGATGGCCATGCCTTATCACGAGACCATGCACGAACTCCAGGGAGACCTGTTCGTGCGCAAGGCCTCCTTGGAGTACGAGGCTTCGGCACGCTATGACGAGCAGTTGCACATTGGCATGCGCCTGTTGCGCATGGGAACCTCGTCCATGACCCTGCAGGCTTGCGCCTTCAAGGGCCAGCGCCGCTTGGTACATGGCGAAATCGTTTATGTGTTTGCTGATCCGAAGACCCAGACCTCGCGGCCGATACCCTCAACCCTGCGGGACTGGATGGAGGCTTATGAGCATGGGGAGTCGATGGTGACGGTGGAGCAGGGCCGCTGGGTCACGCTCGGTGATGAGGCTGCGGCGCTGCGCGTGGCGGTTTTTGTGCAGGAGCAGGGGGTGCCTCAGGAGATCGAGCAGGATGGCCTAGATGAGCAGGCACACCACGTGGTGGCGCGCAACCGACTGGGCTTGGCGGTGGGCACGGGTCGCTTGCTGCCCATCGATGCGCGACGCGGCAAGATCGGCCGCATGGCGGTACTGCCCACGGTGCGCGGTGCCGGCATCGGTCAAGCTTTGCTCAATACCCTGTGTGAGCGCGCCCGGACCGATGGTTTGATCGAGGTGGTTTTGCACGCACAGACTTCCGCATTGGACTTCTACCGCCGCGCGGGCTTCGAGGTGGCTTCCGAACCGTTTGAAGAGGCGGGTATCGAGCACCGGCTCATGCGCCGGGCGCTGATGACGGGGTGACCGTCCAGGTCTGTTCGACGCGTCCGCTGGCTTGGCCTTGGGCATCCCACCCTTGCTCCACGGTGTGCACTCGCCACTCTTGAGGGGTTTGCTGTTCCACCACGATCACCGTGGAGCAGCGGGTGCCGTAGCGCCGGTGTGGCGTTTCGATGAAGATGCTGGAGAGCCAACGCTCCCACTCGGTGGACAGGCCGGTTTGCGGCAGGAGTTCATCGCTGGGGAGCTGTCGATCGCTCAGCGCTTGCATGAGGGTTTCGCTCAGGCGGTCAGGCTGCCGGCAGGCCTCATCAAGCATCCGCTTGAGCCGAATCAGCTTGGGCCATGGGGTGTCCAGCGCAGCATTGGAAAGCCCATACAGGCCCGGTGCCAAGGCATGTCGGTGACCGTGGCGATTGCTCCAGCAGTGGGCCTGTGCCGCCATCAGGTCAATGCCCAGTAGGTTGTAGCCGTTGGCGGGCATCGCCCGCAGGCGCTGGGCCATCTCCGGTGCCGCCGGTGCGCCCTGCAACCACATGGGAACCAGGGCGCCGCGGGAGGGCAACTGGGGGTCTTGTTTCCCCGGTTCGCGCACATTGGTCAACAAGGCAATACGCCCCGTTTGGCTCAGTCCTAACCAAGTGCCCCCGGCGCGCAGGTCCCGCCCCGCCAGGATCCCCTGGCCTTCCCACCAGGCCATTGGCGCTGACTCACGGTCGTGAAACTCGTCGCGATTGGCCGCGAGGACCAGGGGCAGCTTCGGGTGAAGCTGCCAGGCCATCGCCATCAGGCACACCCTAGGCCTCCGTTTCGCTGGGAATGGGATAGGGCAAGGGAAGGGGCTGGAGCTGTGGGCCTTGCGGTGCCCCGAGGTGCAGGGTTCCGCCGGTCATGGCACTGAGCTTGACCTCGGCCAGAAGGTGGTGCTGTGTCCCGGCCTTGTCGTCGTGCCCCGCATTGACCACCATACCCGCTGGCTGACCGGGGTCCTCGCTATGAAAAAGCTCGAGCCCTGCAGCGGCACGGGGCGTGGTGTGAGCCGGCAGCACGAAGAGCGCCATGCGGCGCTTGAGCGTGCCGCGGTATTGGCTGCGTGCCACCACTTCTTGCCCAGGGTAGCAACCCTTGCGGAAATTCACGCCGCCCAAGAGTTCGAAGTTGATCATTTGGGGCACGAACTGGTCCACGGTAGCCGCTTCGATCCACGGCCAAGCGGCCAGCACATCGGCATGGCGCCAGGCCTCTTGGGCGCTGGCCGCGCTGTGGTCGCCATCGGCCGGTGGGCTGCTGGCCTGGGATGCGATCCACAGGGTGCGTCCACCCCACCAGCCCATGGCCCAGGCGGGGTTGGGCTGTTCACCCGCATCGGCGCCTGAAGGGATGAAGGTGCGCACGCTCCACAAGCCAAGACCGGTGCCGTGTTCACCAAACACCCCTAAGTCTTGGCGTGCCTGCACGCTGCACTTGGCACGCAACACGAACATCCTCAATCGCTTGACCAAGGCCTCTTGCAGGTCGGCATGGGTCAGCAAGAACCAACGGTCTTCATCTGGGTGCAGCATCACGAAATTGGCCAGCAAGCGGCCCTTGGCGCTGCAGTAGCCACCGGCGCGCGCCTGGCTCGGCTGCATGGACAGGGCGTCCTGGGTCAGTTGCCCCTGCAGGAATGTGCCCGCGTCAGGCCCCAGCACCTCGACCACACACAGGTGGGGGAGGGCTATCGCGCGCGCGTCTGGAAACGCCGGTTGCGCGGGCGCTTGCGCTTGGTGCTCGGAGGGCTGGGCTGCAGGTGGGGATACCGGGTCCAGAGGGTGGTCATGCGTAGACATGACTTGATTATGATTTGCCCCATGAACAAAGGCGCCAAAAGGGTTGCGGAGCGGCGTTCCGCAGCGGGGCGGCGCGCGGTTTCGTCCACGCCCCGCCGCCCTTGGCAAGTGGCCCTGGGCCTCTTGGGCATGCTCACGGTGGTGGCAGCCGTTCTGGGCTCCATGATGTGGTGGTGGGTTCATGCGCCCTTGACCCTGCGGCAGCCGGTGGTCGAGCTCAATATTGAGCGAGGCCGCAGCGCAGCCGGTGTGGCCGAGGGTTGGGTGCGCGCGGGCGTGGACGAGCCGGCCTGGGCCCTGGAAGCCTATTTCCGTTGGTCGGGCGATGCACGGCGCATCCGTGCGGGCAGCTACGCGGCCGAGTCCGGCTTGAGCCCGCAGGGCTTGTTGGCCAAGATGGTTCGGGGTGACGAGAGCCTGGAGTCGGTGGTGTTTATCGAGGGCTGGACCTTCGCGCAGCTTCGGGCGGCGCTGGAGCGCGCACCAGGGCTGCGGCAGACCCTGCAAGGCCTGGATGCCCCAGCGGTGATGAAGGCCCTGGGTTCGCCCGCACTGCCCGCTGAGGGTTGGTTCTTTCCCGACACTTACCGTTATGGGCGCGGCGTAAGCGACCGCACGGTGCTGCTTCGGGCCCATGAGGCGATGAAGCGCCAGGTGGAAAAAGCCTGGGAACAGCGCCATGCCGATCTTCCGCTGCGCAGTCCCGCTGAAGCGCTGGTGCTGGCCTCCATAGTGGAAAAGGAAACCGGACAGGCCGGCGAGCGCGCGCGAATCGCGGGTGTCTTCATCAATCGCCTGCGGCTGGGCATGCCGCTTCAAACCGATCCGACGGTGATTTACGGCTTGGGTCCGGGCTTTGATGGAAACCTGCGCAAGCGAGACCTGCTGGCCGACACCCCTTTCAACACCTACACCCGACGGGGCCTGCCGCCCCATGCGATTGCAATGCCAGGGGCGCAGTCTTTGCTCGCAGCCGTTCGGCCCGAGTCGACTTCAGCGCTGTACTTCGTGGCCAAGGGCGATGGCAGCAGCCACTTCAGTGTGGATTTGAATGAGCACAACCGTGCTGTCTTCCGGTACCAGAAAATGCCGGCCAGCAGAACCCAACCGTAGGCGAAGGACCAGCTTTGTTCATCACGTTTGAAGGCATCGACGGTGCCGGCAAATCAACCCACCTGGCGGCCTTGGCCCAGTGGTGGCGGGCGCGCGACCGTGAGGTGGTGTTGACGCGCGAGCCTGGTGGAACCCCGTTGGCCGAACGTCTGCGTGAGATGGTGCTGCATGAGGCCATGGACCCGCTGACCGAATCGCTGCTGGTGTTTGCAGCACGCCGCGAGCATCTGCTCAAGGTGATTGAGCCTGCGCTGGCGCGCGGCGCAGTCGTCTTGTGCGACCGGTTTACCGATGCCACCTTTGCCTACCAGGGGGGAGGGCGAGGCTTCAACTGGGCGGTGCTGGCGCAGCTCGAGACGTGGGTCCAAGGTGACCGTCAGCCCGATCTGACGTTTCTCTTTGACGTCCCCCCTGAAGTGGCCCAAGCACGGCGTGCGGCCGTGAGACAGCCGGATCGCTTCGAAGCCCAGGATGAAGCTTTTTTTGCTCGCGTGCGCCAGGCCTACGAGGCGCGACGCCAAGCCCAGCCGCTTCGATTCGCGGTGGTTGACGCCACAGCAGCACCCGACGTGGTGGGCACACAGGTGCTAAGCCTGATGGCCGATCGGGCAGGGGTGCAGGGCGCTGAAGGCGCTGCGCGCCGCGGCCCACCATTGGATGTCCCGGGCGTGGCGTCGTGAGTGCTGGGCCCAAGTCGGTATCGGCCACCTGGATCGGCGCCGATGCAGCGCTGCCCTTGCCTTGGCTGGCCACTCCGCTGCAACAGGCCTTGGCTCATCAAGGGCACGCACTGTTGCTGCATGGGCCGGCCGGCGTCGGACAGTTCGAGTTGGCCATGGTGCTGGCGCAGTCCTGGTTATGTGAGTCCAAGCCGGCCCCGGACGCACCCGCTTGTGGGCGCTGTGATGCCTGCCACTTGACGCAGGCGGGTGCACACCCTGACCTGATGGTCTTGGTGCCCGAGGCCATGCGGGCGCCCCTGGGGCTGTCGCTCGTGGCCGAAGAGGTCGATGGTGCAGGGGCCTCGGGCAAGAAGCCCGCTTCAGGCGGCCGTGAGATACGGGTGTCCGATGTGCGCAAGGCCATAGACTGGGGGCACCAAACCAGCAGCCGGGGCCAGGGCAAGGTGCTGGTCCTGTTTCCGGCTCAGGCCTTGAACCGTGTGGCGGCCAATGCCTTGCTCAAGACCCTGGAAGAGCCGGCGGGGACGCTACGGCTGGTG
Organism: Betaproteobacteria bacterium; assembly: GCA_009918225.1. GTDB lineage: Bacteria > Pseudomonadota > Gammaproteobacteria > Burkholderiales > Burkholderiaceae_C > RFTU01. The sequence goes on from RGEP01000047.1 coordinate 8,519, forward strand.
CTGAGCACCTTTGATGTGCAGGCCCTGTTGCCAACGCTGCGCAGCCGCTGTCAGATGTTGGCCTTGCCGGTGCCCAGCCCGCGGGTCGCCCAGGATTGGCTGCGCGCTCAGGGCTTGGAGGCGCCCGAGATCTTGTGGTGCGGCGCAGGGGGGCGGCCGCAGGAAGCGCTGGCCATGCTGCGTGACGGCTTGGACAGCCGCTTGTGGCCAGAGTTGCCCGCTGCCATTCGGCAGGGCCGCGCCGAGGTGTTTCAGGGACTATCCGTTGCGAGGGTGGTGGACACGCTGCAGAAGGTGTGTCTGGACCTCATGTCCCAGGTGCAGGGTGCGCCGGCGCAGTACTTTCCGCAAGAGGCCTTGCCTGCCGGTGCACAAGCCCTGGCACTGGGGGCCTGGTGGCAACAGTTGCAGCGCACCGCACGCCATGAAGACCATCCCTGGAACGCCGGACTCTTGATCGAGTCTTTGGTGCTGCAGGGCCGGCAGTGCTGGCCCGCCCGTGAACCCAAGAAATCCCATGTTCGTTGATTCGCATTGCCACTTGAATTTTCCTGAGCTGCGCGACCGGCTGCCCAGCGTCAAGGCCGCCATGCAGGAAGCTCGCGTCGGCGCTGCGATGGTGATCTCCACCACCATCGAAGAGTTCGCAGCGGTTCGGGCACTGGCCGAGTCAGAGCCCACCTGGTGTTGCACCGTGGGGGTGCACCCCGATACCGAGAACCTGACCGAGCCCGATCAGGCGCTATTGATCGAGCTGGCGCAGCATTCCAAGGTTGTGGGCATTGGTGAAACCGGTTTGGACTATTACCGCTTGGGTGACCGCAGCGTGGCCGACATGGAGTGGCAGCGTCAACGCTTTCGAACCCACATCCGGGCGGCCAAGCACCTTCAAAAGCCCCTGGTGGTGCACACCCGCAGCGCCAGTGAGGACACCTTGCGCATCCTGAAGGAGGAGGGCGCGCAGGCCTGTGGCGGCGTGTTCCACTGCTTCACTGAAACCGCAGAAGTAGCCCGCGCTGCGTTGGACCTGGGTTTCTACATTTCGTTTTCAGGCATCCTGACCTTCAAGAACGCGCAGGACCTGCGTGAGGTGGCCGCTTGGGTGCCGCTGGACCGCCTGCTGATCGAGACCGACAGCCCGTTTCTGGCACCGGTGCCTTATCGGGGCAAGGTCAACGAGCCGGCTTATGTGGCCAAGGTGGCCTTGCACTTGGCGCAGCTTCGCGGTTTGTCCGTTGAAGCCGTGGCCCAAGCGACCACTGACAACTTCTACCGTTTGTTTAGGTATCGCGCATAAACCATTGCTGTTGAATTGATTGAGGGATGAACGATCCGATGATCAACAAGATCAAGTGGTACTTAAGGTTTGCATCACAGGCCATTGTTCTGGCTTGTTTATTCGTTCATTTTCCGGCTCGCGCAGACCTGTACGAGCGGTTCTTTGTGGCGGTGGGGCTCAACGATGAGAAGGTGGTTTCAACCCTGTTGAGCCGAGGCTTCGACCCCAACACCCCCAACGCGCGAGGCGAGCCCGCGTTGGTCACCTCGCTTCGAGATGGGCACTTGGCCGTGGCCGAAGCGTTGCTGCGCCACCCTGAAACCAAGGTGGATCTGCCCAATGTGAACAACGAGACGCCCTTGATGATGGCCAGCCTGCGTGGCTTGTCGGGCTGGGCGCAGCGCTTGATCGAGCGCGGTGCGGCAGTGAACCGCCCGGGCTGGTCGCCGATTTTGTATGCAGCGTCCGGTGGCGACGTGGCCACCTTGCGGGTGCTGCTCAAGGCCGGCGCGGATTTGAAGGCCACCAATCCCTCGGGTTCAACACCCTTGATCATGGCCGCCCGTTTTGGG
>RGEP01000461.1 GCA_009918225.1 Betaproteobacteria bacterium
GCTGGTGGCGAAGTTCTTGGACAAGAAGGGCCCCAAGGGCTGGTACTCCCAGCCTTGAATGTCGCGCGCGCTCCAATCGTTGAGCAGGCACAGGCCGAAGACATGGGCCTCGGCTTCATCCATGCCGATGGCCTGGCCCCGTTCATTGCCAGGCCCGATGAACACGCCCAACTCCAACTCGTAATCCAGGCGCTTGCAAGGCGCCAGTGTGGGTTGCTGGGCGCCCGGCGGCATCAACTGCCCCTGCGGGCGTCGAAAGCCGGTGCCGGAAATGATGAGGCTGGAGGCGCGCCCGTGGTAGGCAATGGGCACCCACTTGTAGTTCGGCAGCAGCGGGTTGTCGGGCCTGAACAGCCGGCCGATGTTGGTGGCATGGTGCACCGAGGTGTAGAAGTCGGTGTAGTCGCCCACATGCGCCGGCACACAGAACGCCGCCTGCGACTGCGGCACCAGGGCCGTGTGTGGCAGCGTGGCTTGCGCGGGTGACCCGGTGCGCAGCAGGCGCGACAGCGCGCGGCGCAAGGCACTCCAGTGGGCGGGGCCCAAGGCCATGAGGCCGTTCAAGCGGTCTTGCGCGGCGGCCGCCAGCGCCTGATGGGCCAAGGGGTCGCTTTGCGGGATCAGCTGGGCCTGCGCCAAAGCAGCCAAATCCAGCACCTGGTCTCCGATGGCCACGCCGCCGCGCCAGGCTTCAGCACTGCCCGCGCGGCGAAACACCGCAAAGGGCAGGTTCTGGATGGGAAAGTCGCCGCCCGGTGCTTGGGCGGATTCGACCCAGCTGCGCAGGCTGGGGTCGTGGGTGTCGTTGAGCAGGGTCATGCGGTGGCCTCGCGGGCGTGGGCCAGCGCCTGGCGCAAGACGGCCAAGTCGCCGATGTGGTTGCTCAGCAGCAGAATCAAGCGCGCATTGAGCTGCAGGCTCTGCTCATCACTCAGGCCACGGTGGGCTTCGATCAGGGCTTGGTAGAAGTCGTCGCCCGCGCTGTAGTCGCGCAGCTCGCGCCGGCCCGCTTCGTGGAAATTGGGGTTCAGGTTCAAACCGCTCATCTCAGTTTCCCGTGGCGCGCGCCAGGGCCTGTTCAATGGCCTGGGCACGCACACCGCGCCAACGCGCGGCAATGTGTTGGTCCGGGCGCAGCAGCAACGCGGTGCCCGGGGCGCCGTCACAGCGGCGCGCGGCCAGCCCTTGGTGGTCGTGCAACACCACCGCACCAAACTGCGCCTGCAGCTGCTGGGCGGTCTGCGGGGCCGGCGGCGCTGCGCTCAGCACCACCGGCTGCGGGGCCAGCCCGGGGGCCGGGGCAGCCACGGCTTGCAGGGTGGCCAGGTCTTGAGCCGTCTGCTGCGAAGCG
>RGEP01000462.1 GCA_009918225.1 Betaproteobacteria bacterium
ACGTGAAAGGTCTTGCCGAAGCTCGAAACCACGAAGCTGCGCGCGGCCAGACCCGGGTATCGGCTGGCGCTTTGGTGTGCCTGCCCGTCGTACACCATGTGCTCGTAGACCTCGTCACTGATCAGCAGCACCTCGGTGGGCTCCAACAGTTCCTGCAGCCGGCGCATCTGCGCTTCGCTCCAGGTGGTGCCACTGGGGTTGTGTGGGCTGTTGATGATCAGCGCCCGGGTACGAGGCGTCAGGGCGGCGGCGATGCGGTCAAAGTCGGGTTCAAACGATCCCGGCACCAAGGGCACGCGAACCACGGTCCCGCCAGCCAGCTCAATATTGGGGATGTAGCTGTCGTAGCAAGGTTCCAGCACCACGACTTCGTCGCCGGGGTGCACGATGGACAGCACCGCCGTCAGGATGGCCTGCGTGGCGCCCGCGGTGACGGTGATCTCGGTAGCCGGGTCGTAGCGCCGCCCGTACAGGGCTTGCACCTTGTCGGCCATGGCTTCTCGAAGCGCTGCAACGCCGGTCATGGGCGGGTACTGGTTCAGCCCCGCTTGCATGGCCCGGGTGACCCCTTCCAACAACGCAGGGTCGCATCCAAAGTCGGGGAAGCCCTGGCCCAGGTTGACCGCTCCGTGTTCCTGGGCCAGTGCCGACATCACGGTGAAGATGGTGGTGCCCACGGCGGGCAGGCGAGACTTCAGGGCAGCAGGTGTGGCCACGGTGGGGTGTTCCGTCAGTTGGGACCAGCAGGCGAAGGCGACATGGCCGCATCGATCACCGCGGGGGTCAGTTGAGGCGACAAGAGTGTGACCAAGGCGTGGACATAGTGGCGCAGAAACACGCCACGCCGGAAGGCCACCCGGGTGATGTTGATGCCAAACAGGTGGCCAGCGGGCCGGCTCACCAGGCCTTCAAGGGCGCCGGCTTCACGCACGGCCATTTCCGCGACCACCCCCACGCCCAGCCCCGAGCGTACATAGGTCTTGATCACATCCGAGTCGATGGCCTCCAGCGCCACCCGCGGCTGCAGACCTGCCGCGGCAAAGGCCTCGTCCACCCGGCGACGGCCTGCAAAGGCCGGCTGGTAGCTCACCAGTGGGTGTTCGGCCAGGCTCTTCAAGCTCAAGGGCCTGGGGTCCTGCGCCAAGGGGTGCGCTTCGGGCACCACGATCACATGCTGCCACTCATAGCAGGGCAGGGTGACCAGCTCCTCGTAGCTGCTGAGGGACTCCGTGGCCAGTCCCACGTCAGCTCGGTGGTCGAGCAGCATCTGCGCCACCTGCTCCGGTGTGCCCTGGTGCAGGCTGACGTCCACCCGTGGATACAGGCGGCGCAGTTCGCCCACCGGGCCCG
>RGEP01000463.1 GCA_009918225.1 Betaproteobacteria bacterium
TCGATCCGCAAGCCTTCGATGCCGCAGTGGACCGCAGCCTGCAGGCCCAAGCCCAGGCCGCGCTGCGCCCCGTGTTCAACCTCACCGGCACGGTGCTGCACACGAACTTGGGTCGTGCGGTGATGGCGCCGGAGGCCATCGAAGCGGTGATGTCGGTGATGCAGGGCTTCAGCAACCTCGAGTTCGACCTCGGCCGGGGCGCGCGGGGCGATCGCGACGACCACATCGAAGGCCTGCTGCGCGAGTTCACCGGTGCCGAAGCGGCCACCGCGGTCAACAACAACGCCGCAGCCGTGATGCTGGTGCTCAGCGCGCTGGGCGAGAAAAAAGAAGTGCCGGTGTCGCGGGGCGAGCTCGTGGAGATCGGCGGCGCGTTCCGCATTCCCGACATCATGCGCCGCGCGGGCTGCAAGCTGGTCGAGGTGGGCACCACCAACCGCACCCACCTGCGTGACTTTGAAGAAGCCTTCGGCCCCAAGACGGGCCTGGTGATGAAGGTGCACACCAGCAACTACCAGGTCCAGGGCTTCACCGCTGCGGTGCCACCGGCTGAACTGGCGGCCTTGTGCCATCGCCACGGCATTCCCTTTACCGAGGACCTCGGAGCCGGCACCCTGGTCAACCTGAGCCAGTGGGGCCTGCCGCATGAGCCCACCCCCGCTGAGTCCATCGCCAACGGTGTGGACGTGGTCACCTTCAGCGGGGACAAGCTCCTGGGCGGGCCTCAGGCCGGTTTGATCGTCGGGCGCAAAGACCTCATCGCGCGCATCAAGAAGTGCCCGCTCAAGCGCTCACTGCGCTTGGACAAAATGACGATTGCGGCCCTGGAAGCCACGCTGCGCCTGTACCGCGACCCCGACCGTTTGGCCCAGCGCCTGCCCGCGCTGCGGCTGCTCACCCGCCCTCAAGCCGAACTCCGGGGCCAGGCCCAGCGCCTGCTGCCCACGGTGCAAGCAGCTTTGGGCGAGCGTGCCGTGGTGCGCGTGGTGGAGTGCCGCAGCCAGATTGGCAGCGGTTCGTTGCCCGTGGATCGCCTGGACAGCGCCGGCTTGTCGATCGCCGCACCGGGCGGTGGCAAACGCTCAGGGGCCTTCCCCGACAAGCTCGCCCGTGCCCTGCGCGAGCTGCCGATCCCCGTGATCGGCCGTATCGAAGACGGCGAACTCAGGCTGGATCTGCGCTGCCTGGACGGCGCGGAAATGGAACAACGGTTCCTTCAACAGCTGCCGCAGCTGAAGGTGCCGCGCTGAGGGGTTCGTCGTTGCTGGCCTGATCGGGCACCAGCTTGATCTCCACCAACACTGGCGGCGCAGCGGGGCCGGTTGACGCATCGGCACTCGCCTGTTGAGC
>RGEP01000464.1 GCA_009918225.1 Betaproteobacteria bacterium
ATCGAGGTCATGAGCTTGGTGATGGACGCAATGGGCAGCACGGCCTGCGCGTTCTTGCTGAACAGCACCTCGTTGGTGTTGCGGTCCAAGACCAAGGCCACGCTGGACTTCAGGTCCAAGGGGTCGGGTGTTTGGTGCAGCCCATAGGTTTGGCCCATGGACGGGCGGGCGGCAACGGCAGCCACCGCACCAGCAGCGCCCACAGCAGCGGCTGCCTTGATCCGCTTGGCGTTTGCGCTGCCGGCCTTGGGCGCATTGGCCTGGGTCTTCTTCTGGGACGCACCCGCAGAAGCGGAGCGGCGCTCGGCCTCAGAGCCCGGCTTCTTGGCGGCCGGGGCTGACGTGGCTTTCGGGCGGCTGGCTTGCCCTTGGCCCTGGCCTTGCGCCGAAACGCCCGTGGCCCCGCCCAAAGCCAGGCCCAGCACCAGCATCAGGAGCGGACCCGAGCGCCACTTGTGAGTACTCAACACCATCGCGTAAGCCGTGCGATGCCCGCCGGGCACCGGAACAGTTGACTGGACCGTCCAGTGTAGGGGAGCGAGCCATCTGAATCAATGGCTTAGCCGGCTTTTTTGAAGCGAAGATTCGGCTTAACCCTGAGCCGCCACCCGCTCGAGCTTGGAGTGCAGTTTGTTGAGCGCCGACAGATAGGCCTTGGCCGAGGCGACCACGATGTCGGGGTCTGCGCCCACCCCATTGACCACACGGCCGCCGTGCTGCAAACGCACCGTGACCTCGCCCTGCGATTCGGTGCTGCCACTGGTGATGGCGTTGACGGAATACAGCACCAATTCAGCGCCGGTCTTGAGCCGAGACTCGATGGCCTTGAGCGAGGCGTCCACCGGGCCATTGCCATCGCTGCTGGCCTTGTGTTCCACCTCCCCGGCCGTGAACACCACGGAGGCCTGCGGCCGCTCGCCGGTTTCGGAGTGCTGTGAGAGCGCCAGCAAGCGATAGTGCTCCTGCTCGCTGGTCACGCTCTCGTCGCTGACCAGGGCGATGATGTCCTCGTCGAAGATGTCGCTCTTGCGGTCGGCCAGGTCTTTGAAGCGCGCAAAGGCCGCGTTCACCTCGGACTCGCTTTCCAGGTCAATGCCCAATTCCTGCAGCCGCTGCTTGAAAGCATTGCGTCCGCTGAGCTTGCCCAGCACGATCTTGTTGGCGCTCCAGCCCACATCCTCGGCGCGCATGATTTCGTAGGTGTCGCGCGCCTTGAGCACGCCGTCTTGGTGGATGCCGCTGGCATGCGCAAAGGCATTGGCGCCCACCACCGCCTTGTTGGGCTGCACCACAAAGCCGGTGGTCTGGCTGACCATGCGCGAGGCCGGCACGATCTGCGAGGTGTCGAT
>RGEP01000465.1 GCA_009918225.1 Betaproteobacteria bacterium
GTTGGTGGCAGCCGAGGAACTGTTTCGGGGCAGCCTGTCGCAAACCAGCGTGTACCCACGCGAAGTGGTCAAACGTGCTTTGGCCCACAACGCCGCCGCGGTGGTGCTGGCGCACAACCACCCTTCAGGCTGTGCCGAACCGTCACGTGCCGATTCCCAACTCACCCAGGTGCTGCGCAGCGCGCTGGCCTTGGTGGATGTTCAGGTCTTGGACCATTTTGTGGTGACGGCTTCGGCCGTGACCTCGATGGCCGAACGGGGCTTGGCATGAGTGGCCACGCGCGCCTGACCCTGTCGGATCTGGCCGAACTGAAGCGGCAGATCGACCGCCAGCGGCGGGAAGCAGCCGAGCGGCAACGGCTGGAGCGCGAGGCCCGCCTGAAGGCCGAGCGGGAACGGCACCTGTTCCGCTTGAGCGTGGGCGACATCACACCGCTGGAAGACGCCGGCAAGGTGCTGCTGCAGCCGCCGCCACCCGAGCCCGTGCCGCGCCAGCGCGAACTCGATGAACAGGCCGCCCTGGAAGAGGCCCTGTCGGACGAGATGGACGTGGAGACGCTGCTGGAGACCGACGAGGGCTTGAGCTTTCGTCGCCGGCACATTGGCCAAGACGTGGTGCGCCGCTTGCGCCGCGGGCAGTGGGCCATTCAGGCCCAGGTGGACCTGCACGGGCTGCGCCGCGACGAAGCACGCGAGGCGCTGCAAGCCTTCCTGCGCCTGTCACGCCGCCTGGGCCACCGCTGTGTGCGGGTGGTGCACGGCAAAGGCTTGGGCTCTCCAGGCAAATCTCCCGTGTTGAAGTCCAGGGTGCGCGCCTGGCTCATCCAGTCGCGCGCGGTGCTGGCCTTTGTGCAGGCCCGTGCCAGCCAGGGCGGACATGGTGCGGTCATCGTGCTGTTGGCGCCGCCCGACAACAACCCACGCCAGGCGGGTTGTTCGTAAGGCCCACCCGCATCAAGCGCACCCCAAATACCCCTCAGCCGCCTTTGTTGCGCATCCAGTCCGCGGTGTTGAAGAAGGACTGCACCAGGCGCTCCACCAGTGCCTCGGGGTGGCCTTCTTCGCGCAGGGCCTGCAGCATGCACTGCATCCACTGGTCACGCTCGGCCAAGCCGATGGCATAGGGCAGGTGCCGTGCGCGCAGCCTGGGGTGACCAAAGCGCTCCACGTAGTGCGCCGGGCCACCCAGCCAACCACACAAAAACCAAAAGAGCTTGTTGCGCGACTCGGCCATGTCAGGCGGGTGCAGGGCCCGAATGCCCGCATAGGCCGGCTCCAGGTCCATGAGGTCATAGAACCGGTCGACCAAGGCGCGCACGCGAGCCTCGCCGCCCACCCATTCGAAGGCG
>RGEP01000466.1 GCA_009918225.1 Betaproteobacteria bacterium
TCAGACAAAATAGCACGACCGTTCGATTATTTCAGGCCCCATGAACACCCGCGATCCCGCCATCCACGCCAAGACGCCGCGCAGCGAGAAGGCGGAGCGCCCGGTGCAGCACAAGGGGCAGCAGACCCGTAGTGCCATCTTGGAGGCCGCCCTGGGTTTGGCCTCTCATGTGGGGCTCGAAGGGCTGTCCATCGGGGCCCTGGCGGAAATGACCGGCATGAGCAAGTCCGGCGTCTTCGCCCACTTTGGCTCGCGTGAGGAACTGCAGATCTCCGTGATCCGCGAGTACCACCACAAGTTCGAAGAAGAGGTCTTCTACCCCTCCATCCAGGATCCACGGGGGCTGCCTCGCCTGCAGGCGCTGTTCGAGCGTTGGGTCAAGCGGGTGTCGGTGGAGTTGGACTCGGGCTGCATCTACATCAGCGGCGCCGTGGAGTTCGACGACCGGCCGGGGCCGGTGCGGGATGCCTTGGCCGACATGGTTCTGGCCTGGCACCAGGCGCTGCAGCGCGCCATCCGGCTGGCCATTGAGGTGGGGCATCTGGCGCCCGACACCGATGCGGGCCAAATCCTCTTTGAAGTACACGGCCTGATCTTGGCGCTGCACCACGACGCGCGTTTCTTGCGCCATCCGGGCTCACTGGAGCGGGCACAGCAGGGCTTTGTGCGCACCCTGTCGCCGTGCTTAACCGATGAAGGGCGGCGGCTTTCACGCCAGCGTGGCTGGACCGTGCACCGATGACGCAAAAAGGGGTGCAGCCAGGGTCGGACCCCGGTAGCCCCACGATTGAATGGCATGTAAACAGGAGTAACTGAAATGGCCTCGTATACCCCCCCGCTGCGCGACATGCAGTTCGTGATGCACGAAGTGCTGGATGTCGTGTCGGCCCTGAAGGAACTGCCGCCCCATGCCGACATGGACGCCGACACCATCAATGCGGTGCTGGAGGAAGGTGGCAAGTTTGCGGCGGAGGTGCTGCAGCCCTTGAATGCGGTGGGCGACCGAGAGGGCTGCAAGCTCGACCGCAGCACCCATGAAGTCACGCCCCCCACGGGTTTCAAGGCGGCCTATGCCCAGTATGTCCAGGGTGGCTGGCCCGCCCTGAGCTGCGACCCGGCCTACGGCGGGCAGGGCCTGCCGCACACCGTCAACCAGTGCTTCTATGAGATGCTCAACAGCGCCAACCAGGCTTGGACGATGTATCCGGGCCTCACCCACGGGGCCTACGAATGCCTGCATGCCCACGGTACGGCCGATCAAAAGGCGATGTACCTGCCCAAGCTCACGAGCGGCGAGTGGACGGGCACGATGTGTCTGACCGAGCCGCACTGCGGCAC
>RGEP01000467.1 GCA_009918225.1 Betaproteobacteria bacterium
TGCGCGACGCTGCACGGGGCACGCGGCATGGCGACGATGTGGCGACCACGGCGTCACGCAAGGGATGGCTCAACGGTGCGCAAGGGCCCGAGCTGGCCGAAGCCGCCGACCTGATTCGCGCCGGCTTGGCCGGATCCATCCAGGACATGCCGCTGATGCTGCAAGGTGGGCGTATCGTGTTGGCCCGCGACCTGCCCTACAGCGGGCAGCCGGCGGGCTATGTGCGCGAGCCGGGCGAGGTGGTGAACTATGTGGAGAACCACGACAACCCGACCCTCTTTGACCTCAACGCCTTCAAGCTGCCGCTGGAGACCACGGCACGGGAACGCGCGCAGATTCAGGTGCTGGGCTCGGCCCTGGTGGCGTGGTCTCAGGGCGTGGCGTATTGGCACGCGGGCCAGGAGATCCTGCGCTCGAAGTCCATGGACCTCAACAGCTTCGACTCGGGGGACTGGTTCAACCGCTTGGACTGGACGCTGCGCGACAACGGCTTTGCCGCCGGCCTGCCGCCCGGCCAGGACAGCCGAGCCTTCTGGCCGGTGATGGCACCCCGCTTGACGCAAGCCCACATCAAGCCCACGCCAGAGGTGATTCGATTCAGTCGCGACGCCCATCTGGATCTTCTGCGTGTGCGGGCCTCCACCCCGCTGCTGCGCTTGCCCACTGCGCAGGCCATCCGCGAGCGGCTGAGCTTTCCGGGTACCGGGCCCGGCGCCCGCGCCGATCTGATCGCCGTGCGCTTGGACGGGCGGGGCTGGCCAGCTTCCCCGCATGGCGCGGTGTTGGTGGTCTTCAACGCCGCAGCCCAAGCGGGCCACCTGACACTGCAGCCGCAGGAGGCCGCGGCATGGGTCTTGCACCCGGCGCTGGCGTCCCCTTCGGCGGCGGACACCCGGCTGCGGACGCAGGCCCGCTGGGTGGCCCAGGAATCCCGCATCGAGGTACCTCCCCGCAGTGCGGTGGTGTTCGTGGCGCCCTAAAGTGGGGCGCTGCTGGGCTGCAGCCGCACCTTAAAGGTGCGCCGCCGGTGTGTCTTGCACCGAGGCGGGGCAAGTCAGCCGCCTGCCCAGGGGTTTGGGCGCCCCAATTCGGGCATGTGCTTTGCATGCGAATGGTGCACAAACACACAGGCTGGTGCACGACACCCGCCCACTCGTACGGGAGAACCCATTGGACTCGATCAAGCCGGGCGTTGACGCGCTCTTCATACTGCTGGGCGCCATCATGGTGCTGGCCATGCACGCGGGCTTTGCCTTCCTGGAATTGGGCACGGTGCGCCAGAAGAACCAGGTCAATGCCCTGGTGAAGATCTTGGTGGACT
>RGEP01000468.1 GCA_009918225.1 Betaproteobacteria bacterium
ACGACCTTCGGGGCCTCACGGCACATGAATTCAATCGCGTCCTGGTCGCCCAGCCAGTCCGACCCCTTGACGGTGTCGTAGAAGTGGTAGTGCCAGTTGTCTTCGCTCATATTGCCCAGCGAAGCGCCGATGCCCCCCTGTGCAGCCACCGTGTGCGACCGCGTGGGAAACACCTTGGACAGCACCGCCACGTTCAGGCCAGCCCGGGCCAGCTGCAACGAGGCGCGCATCCCCGAGCCACCAGCCCCGATGATCACCACATCAAACTTGCGCTTGGGCAAGGAACTTCCTACTGCCATGATCAAAGCCTCCAGAGAACCTGAACCGCCCAGCCCGAGCAGCCCACCAACCACACGATGGTGAAAACCTGCAGCAAGAGCCGCACGCCCACAGGCTTGACGTAATCCATCCAGATGTCGCGCACACCGACCCAGGCGTGCCAGCCCAGGGCCACGATCACCACGAAGGTGAGCACCTTCATCCACTGGGCGGAAAAGATGGCGGCCCAACGGTCGTAGCCCAAGGGGCCGCCGAAGAGCACCTGCACCAACAAGACGATGGTGAACAGGGCCATCAGGCCCGCGGTGACGCGCTGGCTGAGCCAGTCGCGCATGCCGTAGTGCGCGCCCACGACGATGCGCTTGGAACCGTAGTTCTGTTGCATGGTGTTCTCGGTACTGCGTAAGTCAGAAAGGGGAGGTGCGGCTCAGAAGAGCCCGAACAGCTTGGCGCCCAGCGCCACGGTGAGCACCACGCTAGAAGCCAAGGTGACGATGGCCGAGGAGTGGCCCTGTTCCTTGGTGACGCTGTGCGTCATGTCCATCCACAGGTGGCGAACACCGGCGATGAAGTGATGCAAGTAGGCCCAAATCAGGGCCAGCACCACCAGCTTGACCAGCCAGCCCGGCACGAAGCCGATGCCCACGCCAAAAGCCGCGGTGAACTGTTCATAGCTGATCTCAGAGCTCAGGCTCACATCAAGCAGCCACACGATGAACGGCAGCAACAGCCGAAGCGTCGGCCGCCACCGCGCGCAGCTTTTCGCTGGCGCGAATCATGTGCACGCCAAACTCCGTTTCAAACAAGGCGTACATGGCGCCGCGGTACTGCGAAAGCCGCTCGGCGGTCAAGCCTTTGAACAGGTTGCCGGGCAACCAGATCTCGTCCAGCACCACCGGGCGCCCCTGGGACAGCAGGGTTCGCCGGATTTGCACCGCCGAGTCACCGGGCTTCATCTCCAGTGCACGGGCCACATCAGCAGGGGCGCGCACACGGCGGCAGTCCAAGACGCGGCGGCTCACGCGGGCCACTTCACCACCGG
>RGEP01000469.1 GCA_009918225.1 Betaproteobacteria bacterium
CGCTCCACGTTGACGCAAGAACCTTCTTGCAGCCCACCGAGTGTGGTCAGCGACAGGGTCTGCTGCATCACATCAAAGTCGGCCCAGGCAGCGGCTGCCGCTGCCGGCCCACCCTCAGGGCCAAAGGCCGTGACGGTCAAGCACACGCCATCAACAGCCACGCTGGCACCCAATTCGATGCCGGCCAAGAACCCAGAGGGGAAGGCCAGGCGCAAGGTGCGCAGGCCAGGACGATCGGCGATGGCCACCACGGTGGCCACGCCCTGAACAATACCCGTGAACATCGCGCGAGCTTATCAGCCGCGCAAGCGTAGGCGCTTACCAGGTGGTCTCACGCTCCGGTGTGGCCCCAATGCGGTGGATGGACAGGTCTGCCCCGTTGAACTCTTCTTCTGCACTCAGCCGCAGGCCCATGGTCTGGCGCAGCACGCCGTACACCACCAAGCCCCCCAAGATCGCCCACAGCACGCCCACGGCGGTGCCCAGCAGCTGCGACACCAAGCTCACCCCGCCCAGGCCACCCCATGCTTCCTGACCAAACAAGCCGCAAGCGATGCCACCCCAAGCGCCGCACAAGCCGTGCAGCGGCCACACGCCCAGCACATCATCGATCTTCCACTTGTTCTGCGTCCAGGTGAAGAAGAGCACGAACAGAGCGCCGGCCACGCCACCCACCACCAAGGCACCCGCAGGGTGCATCACATCAGAGCCGGCGCATACCGCCACCAAGCCGGCCAGCGGTCCGTTGTAGGCAAAGCCCGGGTCGTTGCGGCCCATCAGCACCGCCACCAAGGTACCCCCGACCATCGCCATCAAGGAGTTGACCGCCACCAGACCGGAGATCTTGTCGATGGTCTGCGCGCTCATGACATTGAAGCCGAACCAGCCCACCGCCAGGATCCAGGCGCCCAGGGCCAGGAAGGGAATGCTCGAAGGCGGATGCGCACTCAAGGAACCGTCCTTGCGGTAGCGGTTGTAGCGCGCGCCCAGCAACAACACCGCCATCAGGCCGATCCACCCACCCACGGCATGCACCACCACACTGCCGGCAAAGTCATGGAAGTCTTCACCACCGATGGACTTGATCCAAGCCTGAAAGGCCGAGTCTGTCCCCCACACCGCACCTTCGAACAGCGGGTAGATGAGCCCCACGATTACGGCCGTGGCAATCAACTGCGGCCCGAACCGCGCGCGCTCGGCAATGCCACCGGAGACGATGGCCGGAATGGCCGCCGCGAAGGTCAGCAGAAAGAAAAACTTGACGAGCTCGTAGCCGTTGTTGGCGGCCAGCGTTCCAGCCCCGGTCATGAAGCTGGTGCC
>RGEP01000470.1 GCA_009918225.1 Betaproteobacteria bacterium
CGGCTGCCGGCGGTGCAGGTTTGCCCCGCGTTTTGCACGATGGCGCGCACGATGATGGGCACGGCGCGTTCGATGTCGGCGTCTTCGAAGACGATCTGCGGCGACTTGCCGCCCAGCTCCAGCACGCACTTCACCGCGTTCTTGGCAGCCGCTTGCTGCACCAGGGTGCCCACTTCGTTGGAGCCGGTGAAGGAAATGAAGTCGATGCCCGGGTGGCCCGCCAGCGCAGCGCCGGCTTCTTCGCCCAAGCCGGTGACCACGTTGATGGAGCCCTCCGGGAAGCCGACTTCAGCGGCCAACTCGGCCACCCGAAGAGCCGACAGCGAGGTGTCTTCGGCGGGCTTGAGCACCACCGCGTTGCCTGCCGCAAGGGCTGGCGCAATCGTGCGGCCCAGCATCTGCGCCGGGTAGTTCCAGGGAATGATGTGACCCGTGACGCCCAGGGGTTCGCGCATCAGCACCACATGGTGGCCGTTGAGGAAGGGGATGACCTCGCCGTGTAACTTGTCGGCCGCACTGCCGTAGAACTCGAAATAGCGCGCCAGCACGGTGATGTCGTTGCGCGCGGTGGTCATGGGCTTGCCGGTGTCGCGCGCCTCCAGGGCTGCGAGTTCGGCATGGTGGTCCAGCACCGTGTTGCCCAGCTTGATCAGCAGCCGCCCGCGTTCGGTGGCGGTGAGCTTGCCCCAGGGCCCTTCCAGCGCCGCGCGTGCAGCCTTCACCGCCAGGTCGACCTCGTGCGCCGTGCCGCGCGCAATCTGGTCAAAAGCTTGGCCATCGGCTGGGTTCACCACGGGCAGGGTGCGGCCGTCTTGTGCGGCCATCCAGCGGCCGCCGATGAAGAGCTGTTTCAAGGGGTTCTCCTGAGCGTTGCGTGCACTGTAGGGCGCGATGCGGCCGCCGTGAATTGACATCAAGGCAAGGTCGGCTTGCGTGCACGGCAAGGCCAGGCCCTGAGGTTTGCCCTCAGACCTCGGCCCTTGGCTGGTGCGAAAATTTTCCGATGCTTCCTGACCTGGACTCGCTGGCTTTGTTCGTGCGCGCGGCCGAGATGCGCAACCTCACCCGGGCGGCCGAGGCCAGCTTCATCACGGTACCGGCGGCCAGCCGGCGCCTGTCCTTGTTGGAGCACCAGTTCAAGTCGCAGCTGTTCGAGCGCCACTCTCGTGGCCTGGAGCTCACGCCCGCCGGGGAGCAGCTTTTTTTGCTGGCCCGCGAAGTGATCGCCTCGGTCAACCACATGCGCGCGGAGATGGCCAACTACACCCAGGGCTCGCGCAGCGTGCTGAGGGTGCATGGCAACACCTCGGCCATGACCCA
>RGEP01000048.1 GCA_009918225.1 Betaproteobacteria bacterium
GGCCGTCAGCGAGGCTTCACCGTTTTGCGTGCCGGTCCAGACCTCGCAGCGCTGTGGTGTGCCATCCGCGCCCAGGGTCACCCTCGCGGTGGCGCTCATCGGCTCCATCGTGGCGTGGTTCTGGAAGGGATAGCCGTATGTGGCCTCAACCCTGCGTGCACTTTGAGCGAGGACCTGCACGGCTTGGCCTTGGCGCCAGCCATCAACGGCGGCCTCCGATGTCAGGCCACTTCGCACCAGGGCGTCAACGTCCGCTTGCTGAAGTTGGGCATTGGGCCCGCGCTCCCACTCAATGGGCAATGCGTCCAGCGCCTTCTTGGCGCGCCACCAGGTGTCGGCCACCACGGCTACCGCGTTGGCGCCCACCGGCAGCACCCGCTTGACGCCCGGCATGCCCAACACCGCCTGCGCCTGAAAGGACCGCAGCGAGCCACCAAACACCGGACAAGCCTTGATGGCCGCATGCAACATACCCGGCAAGACCAGGTCGCTGCCGTACACGAGACGGCCCGTGGTCTTGTCCACGGTGTCGAGCCTGGCCAGGGGCTTGCCAGCGAGGCGCCACTGGCTGGGGTCCTTGAGGGCCGGCTTGTCCGGGACGGGCAAACGCGCGGCCTCAGATGCCAGCTCACCGTAGCTTGCACGCCGCGATGAAGTGCTGTGCAGCACCGCGCCCTGCTCGGCCCGGCACTGATCCGCCGGCACGCCCCATCGCCGGGCTGCTGCTTCCATCAACATCATGCGTGCTGCAGCACCACCTTGCCGCATGTACAGCTGAGAGTCACGCAAACCGCGGCTGCCGCCGGTGCTGAAGTTGCCCCAAGGGCGTTTCCTGGCCAGGCTTTGCCCTGGCGTGGGGTACTCCGTGCTGACCCGAGCCCAGTCGCATTCCAGCTCCTCCGCCACGAGCTGTGCCAAACCGGTTAAGGTGCCCTGCCCCATTTCGGAGCGTGCAATGCGGATGACAACGCGGTCGTCCGGATAGACCACCACCCAGGCGTTGATCTCCGGCCCCACCGCCGGGGTGCCGGGTACGGCGGCCTTTGCATGGGATCCGAATCCGAGGACGAAGGCGCCGGCCTCCAGGCCGGGCCACGCCGAGGCGGCTGCAGCACCCTGCAGGCTGCGTGCGATGAAGCGGCGGCGGTTCAGGGCTGTGCTCATACGGCCTTGGGAACCAAGTGGACAACCGCTGAGTTCGCTGAATCGGCTGGGCCAGGAGGCAGGCCTGCAGCCATCTTGATGCCCGCGCGCACCCGGTTGTAGGTGCCGCAGCGGCAAATGTTGGTCATGGCCGCATCGATGTCGGCGTCGCTGGGCTTGGGGGTGCGCTGCAGCAGGGCGGCCGCGGCCATCAGCATGCCGCTTTGGCAGTAGCCGCACTGGGGCACATCCAGGGCCACCCAAGCCTTCTGCAAGGGGTGATCGCCGTTTGGAGAGAGGCCTTCAATGGTGGTGATGCGCTGCTGGGGCTTGAGGCTGGAGGCCGGCACCACGCAGCTGCGCACCGGTGCGCCATCGATCATCACCGTGCAGGACCCACACTGCGCCACGCCGCAGCCATACTTGGTACCGGTTAAGCCCAGGTGCTCACGCAACACCCACAACAGCGGCGTGTCGGGCTCGGCCTGGTGCTCGCGGTTTTGGCCGTTCACATTCAAGGTGGGCATCAAGGGCTCCGAAGCGAAATTCAAACAAGGCCTCAAGGGTACAGGAGCCGACCACGGACCGCGACAGCGCCAGCGCGTATCCTTCGGCCCACTTGGAGTTTTCTTGACTTGAACACCCCTGCCCCATCGGCTGGCCGTGCTGCCTCGGGCGCCACGGCCGAACCGCCCGCCACCACCACCGCTGCTACAGGCGCATCTGCCGAATTCGGCAGCCCCCCGATCCTGGCCCTCAAGCGGGCCACCGTTCGATTTGCCGGCGGTGGCCTGCCGGTATGGGATGGTTTGAGCTTGAGCGTGAGCCGGGGTGAAAGCCTGTGCCTGTTGGGCGCTTCGGGCTGCGGCAAGAGCACGGTGCTGCGGGTGATGGCCGGCCTGCAGCCGCTGGCCTCGGGCGAGATGCTCACGGCGGTGCGCTCGCCGGCCTTTGTGTTTCAGGAACCTGCCTTGCTGCCCTGGGCCGACTTGGAGCGCAACGTGGGCCTGCCCCTGCAGCTGGCTGGCTGGACGGCAGCAGCGAAGGAGCAACGGGTGCAGGCGGTGTTGGAGCGCGTTGGACTGACCGGGCGTGAGCGGGCCCTGCCCCACGAGCTGTCCGGTGGCATGAAGATGCGGGCCTCCATCGCCCGGGCGCTGGTCATGCAACCCGACCTCCTGCTGATGGACGAGCCCTTTTCTGCCCTGGACGACCCAACGCGCCAGCGCCTGCAGGCCGATTTGCTGCAGTGGTGGCAGGTGCAGGGTTTTGCCCTGTGCTTTGTCACCCACCAAGTGGCCGAAGCCGTGTTCATGGCCTCGCGCGTGGTGGTGATGGGCGCGCAAGCGGGCCACATCGTGGCCGAGTTCAGGGTGGACGAGCCCTTTCCGCGATCGGCCGACTTTCGACGCAGCGCGCGTTTCCACGAGCGCTGCGTGGCCATCGGCGATGCCCTGGCGGCCGCCGGCTCTTCGATTCGGAGTGCAGCCTGATGCGGTGGGTGCGGTCGCTTCAACTACCGAGCAGGGCTGCGGCCCGAGGCGCCTCGCGGGCTTGGGGCGTGGTTTGCCTGCTGGCGGTATTGTTGTTGTGGGAGGGCATGGTCCGTTGGGCCGAGATTCCGTCCTACACGCTGCCGTCGCCCAGCGCCGTGTGGCGCGCCCTGTGGTTAGACCTGGACAGCCTGGTGTTGAGCTGGTGGTTCACCTTGCGCATCACCTTGGGCGCGCTGGCCTTGGCATGCGCAGGCGGCTTGCTGGTGGCCAGTGCTTTTGTACTGCTGCCCACCCTGGAGCGGGCCTTCTTGCCCCTGGCTGTGGTGTTGCAGGTCACGCCGATCGTGGCGATTGCGCCGCTTCTGCTGATCTACATCGACAGCACCACAGCGGTGTTGTTGCTCTGCGCCTGGATCGTCGCCTTTTTCCCGGTCTTGTCAAACACCGTACAAGGATTGCGTGCGGCCGATCCTCTGCTGCAAGACCTGTTGACCTTGTGCAAGGCCACCGCCTTGCAGCGCCTGCAGTGCTTGCGCCTTCCCGCCGCCCTGCCCGACTTCCTGGCCGGCCTGCGTGTCTCGGGGGGCTTGGCCCTGATCGGTGCCGTGACCGCTGAAATGGTGGCCGGCGCGGCCGGCCGCGAAACGGGCCTGGCCTCCCGCATCCTGGAGGCGAGTTTTCGAACCGAGACCCCGAAAATGTTTGCAGCCTTGCTGCTGCTGGTGCTCACGGGGGTGCTGATTCACCTCGTGTTGGAAGCCCTTGCGCGCCGGCTCATCGGACACTGGCACCCTAGTTACCGTGAATGAGGGCTCGATGACACCTTTGCGCTGGAGACGACGTCGCTTGTTGGGCATGGGCGCCGCCGCTGCCCTGCCCGCCTCGGCGGGCTGGTTGGCCAGCGCCGCAGCCTGGGCTCAAAGCGAGCGGGTCAAGGTCACCTTTGCCACCAATTGGAAGGCGCAGGCGGCTCACGGTGGGTTTTACCAGGCGGTGGCCGATGGCACCTATTCGAAGCTCGGCCTTGATGTGACCATTGTGCAGGGCGGCCCGGCGGTGAACAACCGACCCTTGCTGCCGGCTGGCCGCATTGACTTTTTGATGACGGGCAACCTGTTGCACAGCTTTGACAACGTGCGCAACCAGGTTCCTACCGTGGTGGTGGCCGCCATCTTCCAGAAGGACCCCCAAGCGCTGATGGCCCACCCGGGCCAGGGCTATGAGTCCTTTGAGGCCCTGCGGCGCGCGCCCGTGGCCTTCATCGCCAAGGATGCGCAGTTCACCTGGTGGGCCTGGTTGAAGGCGGTCCATGGATTTCGGGACGAGCAACTCAGACCCTACAACTACAACTTGGGTCCCTGGCTGGCCAATGCGAAATCGATCCAACAAGGCTATGCCGTGGCCGAGCCGCTCTACGCCCAGCGCCAGGGCGGCTTCAAACCGGTGGTGCACCTGTTGGCTGATCACGGCTTTTCCACGTACAGCACCGTCATCGAGACCCGGCGCGAACTGGTGGCCAAGCGGCCCGAGCTCGTTCAGAAGTTCGTCGACGGGTCGATCCTGGGCTGGACCCAGTACCTGCATGGCAACCCTCAGACGGCTCATGCCTTGATGCGCAAGGAAAATCCGGACATGGGTGAAGAGGAGCTGATGGCTTCGCGCCAACGGCTTCTGGATGACGCGATCGTTGAGAGCGGCGATGTGCTCCAACGGGGGCTGGGCACGATGAAGCGCGAGCGGGCAGCGGAGTTTCTTCAGCAGATGGTGCGTGCCGGGCTGTACAAACCGGGCCAGGTGGACGTCGGCGCGGTCCTGGTGGAGGACTTCGTCAACCGAGGGGTGGGGCTGGACCTGCGACGGCGCCTCTTGGACGGGCGCCGTGCCTCGCCCCCCGCTTGAGGGTGCTCAGCGCGGCGCTGGCCCAGGAATGCCCAGGCTGGCGTACACTTTTCGTATGGTGAATCAAGCAGAACTTGAGGCCACCGAAGCACCGCCTTTGGATCCGCAGGCCCTGCGTGCCTCGGCCCTTCGGCAGGCCCGATGGTTGGTGGACTTCTACCGCATCACGCCGGCCGAGCTGCTGGCATCGGCACTGCAGGACGTGCCGGGTCCCCAGCCAAGCCCCGCCCCGTTGCCCATCAAGTACCGACATCCCGTCACCGGCGAGAGCTGGGACGGTGTTGGCGTGCACCCCCAGTGGATGCGCCAAGCGCTGTTGCAAGACGGCTATCGCGTTGAAGAGTTGCGCGTCACCCCTAACCCAGAGGATCACCATGCCCGGACTGCTGCCTGATGTCGACCCGGATGGTCTGCTCGAGTTCTCGGTCGTCTACACCGACCGTGCCCTCAACCACATGTCTCGCCGCTTCCAGGGCGTGATGACCGAGGTTTCGGGGATTTTGAAGTCCGTCTATGGGGCACACTCGGCCATCGTGATGCCGGGCAGCGGCACCTTTGGCATGGAGGCCGTGGCGCGCCAGTTCGCCACCGGACGCAACGTGATGGTGTTGCGCAACGGCTGGTTCAGCTACCGCTGGACCCAAATCTTCGACATGGGCCACATTCCGGCGTCCAGCCACGTGCTCAAGGCGCGTCCAGTGGCCCCAGGGCCTCGCCAGCCCTGGGTGCCTGCTCCTGTCGAGGAGGTGGTGTCGGCGATACGGGCACAACGCCCTGCCGTGCTCTTTGCCCCGCATGTGGAAACGTCAGCCGGCATGATCCTGCCTGACGGCTACCTGAAGGCGGTGGCGGATGCGCTGCACGAGCATGATGGCTTGCTGGTCTTGGATTGCATTGCCTCGGGTGCCGCTTGGGTTGATATGCGCGCCACTGGCGTGGATGTGTTGATCAGTGCCCCGCAAAAGGGTTGGTCGGGCTCCCCGAGCTGCGCCTTCGTGATGCTCAGTGATCGCGCACGCAAAGCCATCGAACACACCACCAGCAGCAGCTTCGCCTGTGATTTGCGCAAGTGGCTCCAGGTTATGGAGACCTACGAGGCCGGCTCCCACGTCTATCACACCACCATGCCCACCGATGCCCTGCAGCGGGTGGCGGCGGTGATGCGCGAGACCCAAGCCTACGGCTTTGAAAAATTGCGCCAGGAACAGTGGGCCCTCGGCCGAGGGGTGCGGGATCTCTTGACTGCTCTGGGCTACGCCTCAGTAGCAGCCAAGGGTTTTGAAGCACCGGGCGTGGTGGTGAGCTACACCGATGATCCCGAGATCCAAAACGCCAAGAAGTTTTTGGCCCTGGGCTTGCAAACCGCAGCGGGTGTTCCCCTGCAGTGTGATGAAGGGCCCGACTTCCGCACCTTCCGCCTGGGCCTGTTTGGGTTGGACAAACTGCACCACCCCGAGCGCACGATCGCCCACCTGCGCCAGGCACTGGAGAAGATCGGATCCCCGGCCCAGATCGCAGACGCGCGTCGGGCGGTTAACGCTTAGTTGCGGATTTGCACAATGGGCACCGTCGGCCGGCGGGCGCGCAGTTGTCCGCAGCCCCCTTCGACATCCTGGCCCGCCGAGCGGCGCAGCCGCGTGTAGATGCCCTGCCGGTTTAAGCGTCGAGCCATCTCAGCGGCCTGCTCCCAGCTGGGCCTTCGGTACCCCGTTCCCTCCACCTCGTTGAAGGGAATCAGGTTGAGCATCATCCGCTTGCCTTGCAGCAGCGACACCAGGGCTTGAAGCTCTTCCTCTGAGTCGTTGACGCCTTCCATCAACGTCCACTGCACCTGAACCGGGTAGCCGCTGAGCTCGGCGTAGTCGGCCGCTGCCCTCACCAGATCCTGGGGCGACAGGTCGGGTGCTCGTGGCAGCAGGTCGCGGCGCAGTCCATGGCGCGTGGTGTGCAGGGACAAGGCCAAGGCCGGCTTGATGCGCCTGGTGCTCAAGGCTTCAAACGCACGAGGGTCGCCCACGGTCGAAAATACCAGCTGCTTGTGTCCGATCTGGCCCTCCTGACCCAGCACATCAATGGCCTCCAGCACGGCGTTGAGGTTGTGAGCAGGCTCTCCCATGCCCATGAACACGACTTTGCGCACCCGCGCCAAGGACCGCGCGTGAACCACCTGTGCCACGATTTCAGCGCTGCCCAGTTGGCGGATCAGTCCTTCGCGGCCGGTCATGCAAAAACGGCACCCCACGGCGCAGCCGATTTGCGTGGATACGCAAACCCCCTCCCTTGGCAGCAAGACGGTCTCCACCGTTCGTCCATCTTCCAAGGCCAACAGCAGGCGGCGCGATCCATCCTGCGCCGGGTGCTCGGACAGTGGACGTACAAGGCCGGCCAAGCGGGCCTGCAGCGAAGGCACCCGCTGAAGCATGGCCTGCGGAAAGTGGTGCTCTGGGCGCGCGCGGCCGGCAGACAAGGGGCGGTTGTGCGTCCAAGCCCTCAGGAACCGTGCGGTATGGCCCGCGCCGGCACCTGATTCGGATAGGTCCCGGCGCAGATCGGCGATGTCCATAACCTAGGGAAAGCCCTTAATCTGCTGATGGTGCGCGGATTGTCAACCAAGGCCGATACACCTGCGTTGTGCATGCATTGGTATTGCTTGACCACCATGAAACCCAACCGCAGTTCCTCACCCCTGGCCCGCCTGGGCAGCACCCTGCCCCGCTTGGTGGACCAGCCCGCGCCCGAAGCGGGTGCACGCGACAAGGGGCCCAAGTCGCAGGACCAGTTTGAGGTGTGGCACCACCACGGCAGCCTTCGTCGCCCGTCTGAATGGGATCTGATGCTGCAGTTCGACCAGCGGCGCTAGCCGGCCGACGGGGCGCAGCCCATCTGCGCCTTCAACTCACCACCCGGTCAAACTCTGAACCCTGGCTTTTGTGCACCGTGATGGCATAGCCTGCTTCAGTGGGCGGCAGTCTCGACACCGACACCCGCCGCAGCTCTTGGCCGGCCAGCCACGCAAACTGGGCCTGTGAACCGGCCGCCTGCAGCACGATCCCCACGTCGCCGTTGCGCAGGCCGGTGTCCTCGTCGTTGCGGGTGACCATCAACACACGGCCGTGTGGCCAGGGCTGGTCCAGGTTCAGCAGCCCCCGCTGTGCCAAACCCCGCTCGATGTCGCGGTTCAGCGCTTCCACGCCCCAGGAGCCGTGCCGAACCGCAGCCAGGACCCGAAAGCGGTCCAGCGACTCCAGCCAACCGCGCAGGTCGGCTTCAGACAGCGGCACGGGCTGCTGCGCGCCGGCGCTCAAGATCCCACCCCAGCCGTGCGGCCCCAGCGCGGCATCCAGCAACTCCGCTCGGTCGGTGAAGGCCTGTGCAGCGATCTCGCTCAGTGTGGCGGGGTCTTGGGCTTGAATGCCCCGGGCCCAGGCACCGATGCGGCCCTCAAAGCGGCGGCTGCGCGTGAGCGCCGAGTGGGCGGGGTGCGCATGCAGGGCACTGCAGATATCGGCCAGGACCGAACCGGCTTCGACCGAGGCCAGTTGGTCCTGGTCGCCAATCAACACCAGGTGAGCCTGGGCCGGCAGGTATCGCAACAGTTCGTCCAGAAGCTCGAGGTCCAACATGGAGGCTTCATCGATGAGCAGCACATCAACGGGCGCTGCAGCCGGTTCTGGTAGGGCCTTCAGTACCCCCTGCGCGCGGGCGTCTCGCCTCCAGTGGGCCAGCAAGGCATGAACCGTACGCGGTGCTTGAACCGCACGCCAGGCGGCATCCCAGAAGTCCGTTCCCGGTTCACTTTCGCGCAGGACCTGCCAGGCCTGCTCCATCGACCCTCGAAGGCGAGCCGCGGCCTTGCCGGTCGGGGCTGCCAGGGCCACCCGCGCGCATCCTTGCTCGGCCGGCCGCAGGGCCTGGATCAAGGCGATCAGTCGGGCAGCGGTGTAGGTTTTGCCGGTTCCCGGGCCTCCGGTCAGCACCGTCAGCGGCGTGTGCAGGGCACGTCGACAAGCCTGTTGCTGGTCACCGGTCGAGGCAGCATCCGGTGACGCAAACCAAAGCTGAAGCAGCGCATCGGCTCGTTGGCCTTCGCTGTCGGTCAACGATCGGAACCCCTGTGCGCGTGCGGCGAGCGACTGCGCAACCCGGACTTCTGCGGCCCACAAGCGCCGCAGGTACAAGCGTTGCTGGTCATGCACCAGCAGACCACTGGCTTGGACAGCGGCCTTCACAGGGTCAGCCAGTGCGGCTGGGGTGCCCGCAGACCAGCGGGTCATAAAGGCCTGCAGTGCCGCAGCCAGGCCAGGCTGCGTCGGTGTCAAGAGGGCGAGCGCTTGAACAGCACCATCATCGTCTGCACAGATGAGACCCACATGGCCACTGGCCTGGGCGCGGCTGACGATTGCAGCCGCCGCACACCACCACGCTGTATTCGGTGCGGTGGTGTCCAAGCCCTGCGCCGCAAGGTGGCGCGCCAAGAGGCCGGCCAACTCGACGTCCAAGTGGGCAAATCCTTGGTCGATGCTGGGCGCCATGGGGCTTTGAATCATGGTCCTGTTCACCGGGCCCCCTGCGCGCTGGCCATTGGGTCGACCAAAGGGGCCCCCATCAATTGATTCAGCGGCTCCAGCCAAGCGACATCGGGCGTGATCGACAGCAGGTGCCCATCTGCTTGGTCAATGCCGCGCAAGAACAGAAAATGGGCTGAGCCCAAGTGCTCATGCGGTCGATACGCCTGGCCCAATCGATGACCCAGCAATCGGTGAAGCGCCAGCAGGTAGATGGCCGCCTGCAGGTCATAGCGGTGCTCCAGGACCGTGGCCTTCAAGGTGCCTGGGCTGTAGTCTTTGGGCCCATCGCCCAGGCGGTTGGACTTGTAATCCAGCACAGCGAATCGACCCTGGGACTCGAAGACCAGGTCGGCAAAGCCCATCAGCAGCCCTTCCAAGGTCTGAGGCTTGAGCGCGGGCCGAGCTTCACCGGGCCACAGATGCTGCTGCAAGAGCGTGTCGATGGCCCCGGTGTCCAAGGGCTGCAGCGGCATCCAAAACTCCAGCTCGGCTCGGGCCACCTTGAGCTGGTTCAGGCTTTGGCCTCCTGGCAAGAAGGGTTGGCTGACCACGCGGCATAACCAGGACTCGATTTCCGCGGCCTGATGGGCCCAGGGGCTGCTGGACAACAGGGCCCGCATTTCCTTGAGCCAGGGGCCTGCAGCCTGCGAATCGAACGACACATCCGCGCCAAGCTCCAGGGCTTCGTGCAGCAACTGTCCAAAGGCTGCACTGGAAGGCCAGGCGTGCCAAGGGCCCGCCGCAGCGGTGGCCCTCGGCTCGGATGCCGGGTCGACCGTCATCTGCACCGTGCCTTCATCCCAGCGAAGCTCTCGCCAGGGACTCAGGTGATCGCCTGCGCCACGGGCCAGTGCCGAGTAGCTGGCCACGCGCCAGCTGCGCTGCACCGGGTGCAGCACGCGCCGCGCCGCACGCGGCGGGCTGAGCTGCAGGGCTCTACTGGCCTCAGGTCCCGCTTCGGCCCCTGAGTTGGGCTCGGAAAGAGGGCTCGATGACCATGGGGCGGGCGCCTGGGATGGGAGGCCCTGGTTGGCGGGCCAGATGCGCTCGGCCT
>RGEP01000471.1 GCA_009918225.1 Betaproteobacteria bacterium
GGCATTCATCAGCTGCGGCTTGGCTGGCAATTGCTCAATCGGTGTCGCGGCAATGGCGGCAATGATCGGCGCACGCTTGGCCTGTTGCGCCTGCAGCTCGTCTGCCAATTGACCATGGCTGGTCCAGCCTGTGATCCCTGCCGTCGCGCGGCTGATCATCGGCCAAGCCGGGAACATGACTGTATAGCCAATCGCCCAGATAATTGTGGCGTAAAAGGTCAGCAGCCACCAGCGCGGCAGCGGCGTGTTCAGTTCTTCAATGCCATCCCATTCATGGCCAACAAATTCAGTGCCCGTTGGTTGATCGACGCGCGGGCCCGTATCTTTGGGTGCCTTAGCCATTGTCATCGTCCTCGAAGATCATATGGGCGACGCGATTGCTCACATCGCGGGAGCCGGGGCGAAAGGCCCAGCCGGCAAAGCTGAGGAACAGCACAAGCATGAAGGCCAGCCCCCAGCTGTCTGCAAAATGGCGCAGCGCATCATAGGTCATTTGGGCTGCTCCTGCGCTTCGGCGGCTTTGAAATCGACCAAGGTGCCCAGCATTTGCAGATAGGCAATCAGCGCATCCATTTCGGTCAGGCGTGCAGGATCCCCATCATAATCGCGGATTTGCGCCTTGGGATAGCGCGTGGCGAGGTCGCCCACATCGGCCTCTGGATCAGCCTGCGCCACCAGATCGGCATTGGCGCTGGCAATATCCTTCGCGCTATAGGGCACGCCTTCCATTTTCAGCGTCTTCAGATGTTCCGCCATATCGCCTGGCTTCAAATCGCGGTCCGCCAAAAAGGCATAAGGCGGCATGATGGATTCTGGGACAACCGCACGCGGGTCCTTCAGATGTTCCTGATGCCATTGGTCGGAATAGCGGCCACCCACGCGCGCCAAATCTGGCCCGGTGCGCTTTGACCCCCATTGAAAGGGGTGATCATACATGCTTTCAGCGGCCAGGCTGTAATGGCCATAACGCTCCACCTCATCACGGAACGGGCGAACCATCTGGCTGTGGCAGACATAGCAACCTTCGCGGATATAGATGTTCCGGCCCGCCAGCTCGAGCGGGGTATAGGGCCGCACGCCTTTGACCTTTTGCACGGTGGAATCGATCCAAAAGAGCGGCGCGATTTCCACCAAGCCGCCAATCATCACGGTGACCAGCGCTAACAGGCCGAGCAGGCCAACATTGCGTTCCAGCTTACCATGGTCGAGTGCCTTCAATGCCATGATATCAGCTCCTTATTCGGCGGGCACAGCGACCACAGGGCGGTCCGCTTCCGGATTATAGGGGGTTTCAGTCATTGGCTTTTCAACCCGCAGCTT
>RGEP01000472.1 GCA_009918225.1 Betaproteobacteria bacterium
GTGGCCGAAGACTCGGCACGCGTGGCCAGCGTGCTCAAGAACATGATCAAGCTGGGCTGAGGCCACCAGGCCCGCCAAGCAGACCCAGCAGCAGGAGAGCCCTACCATGGCCACCAAAGCGGAAGTCAAGGACGCACCCAAGGAAGCCGGCGCAGCAGCTGATGCCAAGCCTGGTGAGGTGATCAACGCGCCTGATGTCGGGCCGATCATGACCGAGGCGCTCAAGTTGGAGCTGGAAGCCCTGTCCAGCACCCAGCGAGCGGCCGTGCTGATGCTGCTGCTCGGTGAGCAGCAAGCCTCCGAGATCCTGCGCTACATGAACCCCAAGGAAGTTCAGGCCTTAGGCGCTGCCATGGTCTCCGTGGCGGACTTGTCGCAAGAGGCCGTGAACTTCGTGCTCGACGAGTTCGTGATGACGCTCAAGAAGCAGACCAGCTTGGGCCTGGGCACCACCGACTATGTGGAAAAGGTCTTCAAGCGGGCCCTCGGCGAAGACAAGGCCGCATCGGTTTTGGGACGCATCCTGCCCGGCCAAGGCAGCCGCGGCCTGGAGATCCTGCAGTGGATGGACGCGCGCTCGATCGCCGACATGATTTTGGGTGAACACCCGCAGGTGATTGCCATCATCTTGAGTGTGCTCGACTATGACGTGGCAGCCGACGTCTTGGCCTTCCTGCCAGGCGGATCCCGCTCAGAGATCATGCAGCGCATTGCCAGCTTGGAAACGGTGCAGCCCTCGGCCATGAGCGAGCTCGAGGCCATCATGAAGCAGCAGTTCTCCAACAACTCCTCGGCCAAGAGTTCGAGTTTTGGCGGCGTCAAGAGTGCCGCCAAGATCATGAACTTCGTCAAGACCGACCTGGAGGCCCAGATCATGGGCGGGCTGGAGAAGATCGACCCCGATCTGATGCTCAAGATTCAGGACAACATGTTCACCTTCGACAACCTGGCCGGCTGCGACAACCGCTCCATCCAGACCCTGTCGCGCAATGTCGAGCCCGATATGTTGATGGTGGCGCTCAAGGGTGCCAACGACGAGGTCAAGGAAAAGTTCCTCTCCAACATGTCCTCGCGGGCGCGTTCGATGTTCATCGACGACATGGAAGCCAAGGGTCCCTTGCGCATCACCGACGTGGAAGACGCGCAGAAGTCCATCATGCGTATTGCACGAAAGCTGTCAGATGCGGGCGAGCTGATGCTGGCCGGGCGCGGCGACGACTTCGTGTAAGGCCAGGAACAACGAGCGATGAGCGCTGCTGTGTTTCTGCCCGACCCGCTGCTGTCGCGCGCCATCCCCGCCGCCAGCGATGGAGGCTTCAG
>RGEP01000473.1 GCA_009918225.1 Betaproteobacteria bacterium
AGTGCCGAGGAGAATCCATGTCTTTCAAGAACCCGGTGGCGCGCCCCCTGAGCGTGGCACTCACATTGGCCCTGGCCCAGATGGCCGCTCAAGCGCAAACCGCCCCGGCCAGCGCCCCTGATGGCCTGAACCTGGACCGCGTGATCGTCACCGGCACGGCCGTGGCACGGTCCAAGATGGAACAGTCGGTGTCGGTCAGCACGATCGATGGCGAATCGATCATCAAGTCTGGCGCGCAAAGTGCTGCCGAAGTGCTGCGCTCGGTGCCGGGCCTGCGCTCGGAGTCGTCTGGCGGTGAAGGGAATGCCAACATCACCGCCCGCGGTGTGCCGATCTCGGCCGGCGGATCGCGCTACGTCTCCATCCATGAAGACGGCCTGCCCGTGCTGCTGATCGGTGATGCGGCGTTTGCCACGCCCGACATGTTCACCCGCGTGGACTTCTTCACCGACTCGGTCGACGCCATCCGCGGCGGCTCAGCCGGTACGCTGGGCACCAACTCGCCGGCGGCCATCGTGAACTTCCTGTCCAAGACCGGCAAGCAGTCGGGCGGCGCCATCGCCTACAGCCGTGGCCTGGACTTCCAACAAGACCGCCTGGACTTCAACTATGGCGGCTCGCTGGGCCAGGGCTTGAGCTTCCAGATCGGCGGCTTCAACCGCGTAGGCGAAGGCACCCGCAACACCAATGTGAACGTTGAAAACGGCGGGCAACTGCGCGCAAGCCTGACCAAGAACTTCGACGGCGGCTACATCCGCGCCACCTTCAAGAGCCTGGACGACAAGACCCCAACCTACCTGCCCGTTCCGGTGGCGCTGCAAGGCAACAAGATCGTGCAACTGGGCTCGATCGACCCCCGTACCGCGTTCTTCATCAACAGCAACTTCCCTTCTGACATCAGCCGCGACCGCAACGGCAATCTGGTGGACTCCAACCCCCGTGATGGCCTGGCGGTTCAGAGCACGGCCTTCGGCTTGGAAGCCCAGATCAAGCTGGCCGATGACCTGACGGTCACCAACAAGTTCCGCCGCTCCGAAAACCGCGGCCGCTTCTTGGGTGTCTTCCCTGCCGGCTCCGCTCCCACGGCCGCCAGCAATGGGGTGAACCAGTACCGCGGCAGCATCCCGGTGTTTTCTGCGCACACCTTCAACACCTCGCTGGACGACTTCGGCAACACCCTCAACGACCTGAAGCTGCAAAAGGCGGTCAAGCTGGACGGCCAAAGCCGCCTGACCCTGACCGGCGGTTTGTTCACCGGCAACCAGGCCGATGCCGCCACCTGGCGCTTCAACCGCTACAACATCGAGCTCACCGGCAACG
>RGEP01000474.1 GCA_009918225.1 Betaproteobacteria bacterium
CTGCAGTGCATGCAGGCCACCGAAATGCTGCGTTCCTGGCCGACCACGCCGTCGTTGAGGGTGACCACGCGGCGGCGGTTCACACCCCAAGGAACATCATGCTCGGCTTTGCAGGCGGTGACGCAACCGTTGCACTCGATGCAACGCTCAGCATCGCATATGAACTTCATTCGTGCCATGGTTTGACTCCGAATTCCTTTCTTTCACTCGCCTCAGGCGGCCCGCTCGACTTGGCAGACCGTGGTCTTGGTTTCCTGCATCATCGTGATGATGTCGTAACCATAGGTGGTGCCGGTGTTGACGGCCTCACCCCGCACGATCGGCGCAGAGCCGGCCGGGTAGTAGTTCTTCATGTCCACACCCTGCCAGGTACCGGCGAAGTGATAAGGCATGAAGGTCGTGGTCTTGTCGACCCGCTCGGTGACGAGCGCACGCACCTTGAGCTTGGCGCCAGTGGGCATGGTGACCCAAACCCATTCGCCATTGCGGATGCCGCGATCGTTGGCCGCTGCCGGATTGATCTCGATGAACATGTCCTGCTGCAGCTCGGCGAGGTAGCGGTTGGACCGCGTCTCGTCGCCACCACCCTCGTACTCCACCAAACGGCCGGAGGTGAGGATGAGCGGGAAGGTCTTGCCCACGTCCTTGTTCTTCTCCTGCACGCTCTTGTACAGGATGGGCAGACGCCAGCGGTGGGCCTGGTCGGTGTGGGTGGGGTACTTCTCCACCAGTTCCGGCCTCGTCGAGTACAGCGGCTCCATGACCTTCTCGCGCCATTGGATGGAGCGATTGGACGCGGTGACAGAACCACTGGTCTCGAACTGCGTGCAGGCCGGCAACAGGTACACGGTCCGGTTGGGATTGAGGTCTTCGGCCTTGCCCGGCATGGCGGCCATGGCGGCCGTTGCTGAGGGGAAGGGGTCAACCACCACCAGCATGTCGAGCTTGTCCAGGGCACGCTTGAGCTCCAGACCACGGGTCTGAGAGTTCGGTGCATGGCCCCAATAGAACATGGCCCGCAGATTGCTCGGCTGGTCGATGACTTCGTTCTTCTCCAGCACCGCGTCGAACCAACGGGAGATGGTCAAGCCAGGCTTGTTCATCATGCCCGCGGCGTAGCGGCTCTTGATCCAGTCGAAGTCCACACCCCACACGGCCGCGTAGTGCTTGAAGGCACCATCGGCAATGCCGTAGTAGCCCGGCAGCGAGTCGGGGTTCATGCCGACGTCGGTGATGCCCTGCACGTTGTCGTGGCCGCGGAAGATGTTGGCTCCACCGCCGCTGACACCGATGTTGCCCAAGGCCAGTTGCAGCAGGCA
>RGEP01000475.1 GCA_009918225.1 Betaproteobacteria bacterium
CCGGCCGTAGTTCTTACCGCTCAGGCCGAGCTTCGGCTTGATGGTGCAACCCAGCAGGGGACGGCCGTACTTGTTCATCCGGTCGCGCTCGACCTGGATGCCGTTCGGCGGACCCATGCAGGTCTTGATGAAGGCCAGCGGGAAGCGGATGTCTTCCAGGCGCAGGTGGCGCAGGGCCTTGAAGCCGAACACGTTGCCGACCAGGGAGGTCAGCACGTTGGTGATGGAACCCTCTTCGAACAGGTCGAGGGGGTAGGCGATGAACGCATAGAAGGATTCCTTGTCGCCAGGAACATCTTCGATGCGGTAGCAGCGGCCCTTGTAGAAGTCGAGGTCGGTGAGGAGCTCGGACCACACAGTGGACCAGGTGCCGGTGGAGGACTCGGCGGCCACAGCGGCAGCCACTTCCTCACGGGGAACACCTTCCTGGCCGGTGCACTTGAAGCAAGCCAGCAGGTCGGAATCGAGGGGGACGTAATCAGGAGTCCAATACGTGTCGCGGTACTCCTTGACCCCTGCGTCGTACTTCTTAGCCATGGAGAATCTCCGGGTGGGTTCGGGGGAATGAATCAGAGGGTGAGGCGGCCGTCAGGCGCGCGGCTCAGACCTCAGTCCTTCGAACCAACGAAGCCGGAGCTGCTGTTCAGGGCAGGCTCCACTTCACGGTGGGGACGGGCGATGATGTGGGCAGCCACCAGGCCATCACCCACGCGCTCGCAGGCATCAGCGCCGGCGCGAACGGCGGCGTTCACGGCACCGGTTTCGCCGCGCACCAGCACGGTCACGTAGCCGCCGCCCACGAACTCGCGGCCGATCAGGCGCACTTCGGCAGCCTTGGTCATGGCGTCAGCCGCTTCGATCGCGGGAACCAGACCCCGGGTCTCGATCATGCCGAGGGCGATGCCCATGGTTTCGTTTGCCATTACCTGCTCCTGGAGGAGGGGTGGAATGTTCGCCTGACACCCTGCTCGGCAGGCGAGCCCTCCGTCAAGCCATTTGGGGCGAACTGGTCATCACGATCGACGCAGGGACAGATAAGACTCCCTGATCAGTGCATCACAAAACTTTGGGGATGCTTCTGAACAGGCCCTGGCCAGGCCCCGGATCGGTGGCCGTCGCCACCGTCCTCACAGGGGACTGGCTTCGGACACGTACGCCACGCCACCGTAGTAATCGAGCAGCGGTTGGATCCCCTCCCGCAGCTTGGGCAGCACCTCGGGCTGGCAGAACACGATCACGTGGGCGTTGGCGCCGAGGCCGCTGAAGTCCATCGCTTCCGAAACCGCCCCATGGGGGCCCTTGCCGGTGACGTGCTTCAT
>RGEP01000476.1 GCA_009918225.1 Betaproteobacteria bacterium
GCACCGCAATCACCAGCGGCTGCGGGCGGCCCAGCCGCACCGAATTGGTCTCGCCCTTCCAGACCGGCGGCGTGGCAACCGGCTGACCGCCATCGAACAGCTTGACCGCCTCGTAGGCGGTAAAGCCCCAGTTCAACAGCTTTTGCGACTCGTTGGCGCGCGCGTTCTCGCTGGCCGTCCCGAGCACGATGGACAACAGCCGGCGGCCGGCCAGGTTGGGGAAGTCACGCTTGGCGGTGGCGATCAGGCAATAGCCGGCGGCCTGGGTATAGCCGGTCTTTAGCCCGTCGACGGTCGGATCGCGCAGCAGCAGCAAGTTGCGGTTGCCGTCGTTGGCCGCGGGCGTGCCTTCGTAGCGGTACTTGCGGATCGCGTAGTAGCCGACGTACTCGGGAAACCGCGACATCAGCGCGGTGGCCAGCACCGCGAGGTCGCGCGCGGTCGTCGTGTGGCCGGCCACTGTCAGTCCCTCGGGGTTGCGGTAGCTGGTGGACTTCATGCCCAGCGCCGCGGCCTGCTGGTTCATCAACTCGACGAAGCGCTCGACCGAGCCGCCCACGCCTTCGGCCAGCGCCACCGTCGCGTCATTGCCCGACTGCACGATCATGCCCTTGAGCAAGTCTTCGACCGGCACCTGCATCTTCGGGTCGATGAACATGCGCGAGCCCGGCATCTTCCAGGCACGCTCGCTCACCGGCAGCTTTTGCTGCAGGTCGATCTTCTTGCTGCGCAGCGCATCGAACACGATGTAGGCGGTCATCAGCTTGGTGAGGGACGCCGGCTCCACCGGTGTGTCGGCTTCGCGCTCGGCCAGCACCTGATTGGCCGACACGTCGAGCAGCAGGTAGCTGCGCGCTGCAATTTCGGGAGGCTGCGGAGCTTGTGCCACGGCTGCGCCCGCGAGCAGCCACAGCCCCGCCATCAGGGCCAGCGTTTGGAGAAATCGTTTCATTGCCGTCAGGCGCCCAGATGACGCAGGACCAGGTTCTTCAGAAGCGGCAATTGTCCGTGAAAGAAGTGGCCGCCTCCGGGGATGACGGTGACGGGCAGCAACTGCGGCCGCGCCCAGTCCATCACGTCCGGCAGCGGCACGGTGTCGTCTTGCTCGCCATGCAGCACGAGCGTATGTGGATGCAATTCGGCGGGTACCGGTGCCACCGCGAAGCGCGATGCCGCCGTGCCCACCAGCACCAGACTGGCCAGGTCGCGCTGGCCAAACGCCTGCGCAGCCACATGGCTCGCGACATGGGCACCGAACGAGAAACCTGCGAGCGCCAGCGGACCTTCGGCCGCCACCTGCGCCACCACCGCACGCATGT
>RGEP01000477.1 GCA_009918225.1 Betaproteobacteria bacterium
GGCTTGGCCTGCTTGAGCGAATCAATGAACTGCGTCACATCGGACTGATAGGGTTTCCAAAACAGCGGCATGGGCTCGATCCTTGCGCTTGAAAGCTCAGCGCGTACAAAAGCGCATTTTAGGTGCAGGGGGTCTGAAGGGCCGGGCGCGAGGCGTTGTCAGCGGATGCGCATGCCCGGCTGCGCCCCCGGCCAGGGTTCGAGCACGAAGACGCCCGGCTGGGCCTTTTCGTCGGTGTGGCTGGCCGCCAGCACCATGCCTTCGCTGACCCCGAACTTCATTTTGCGCGGCGCCAGGTTGGCCACCACCACGGTGAGCTTGCCCTGCAAGTCCTCGGGCTTGTAGGCCGAGGCAATGCCGCTGAACACGTTGCGCAGACGGCCCTCGCCCACATCCAGCGTCAGGCGAAGGAGCTTGGTGCTGCCTTCCACCGCCTCGGCCCTTTCGATGCGGGCCACCCGCAGGTCCACCTTGACGAAATCGTCGATCGTGATGGTGGGGGCCAGTGCTTCGCCGCCGGGCAAGGGCGGGGCGGTGTGGGTTGAGGGGGCCTCGACCGGGGCGGCACCCGCTGCAGCACCGGCCGTCTGCTCGGGCGGCTCAAACAGCGCATCCACTTGCTTGGGGTCGACCCGCTGCATGAGGTGTTCGTACACGCCAATCGTGTGGGCGCCCAAGGGCTGGCCCGCATCGGCCAATTGCAGCGCGGGCACCTGGAGGAACGCCTCCACCCGCGCAGCCAGTGCCGGCAGCATCGGCTTGAGGTAAACCGTCAGCACGCGGAAGGCCTCGATGCACACCGAGCACACTTCGTGCAGCAGGGCGTCTTGGCCCTCTTGCTTGGCCAGCTCCCAGGGCTTGTTCTGATCCACGTAGCCGTTGACACGGTCAGCCAGGGCCATGATTTCCCGAACCGCCTTGCCGAACTCGCGCTCGGCGTACAGCGTGCCCACGGTGCTGCGCTGTGCGCGCAGGGCATCCAGCAATTCGGCGCCGCTCCCGCTAATGCGGTCGGTGAGCCGTCCGCCAAAGCGCTTGCTCAGAAAGCCGGCGGCGCGGGAGGCGATGTTGATGTACTTGCCGATCAGGTCGGCGTTCACCCGCTGCACGAAGTCTTCGGGGTTGAAGTCGATGTCTTCCACCCGTGCATTGAGTTTGGCGCACAGGTAGTAGCGCAGCCACTCGGGGTTGAGGTTCAACTCCAGGTAGCGCAAGGGGTTCAACCCAGTGCCACGGCTCTTGCTCATTTTCTCGCCGTTGTTCACCGTGAGAAAGCCATGCACATGCACCGCTGTGGGCACCTTGCGCCCGCTGAAC
>RGEP01000478.1 GCA_009918225.1 Betaproteobacteria bacterium
GGGGCGTACAGCGTGGATGTGGAGAACTTTGAGAGCATCCACAACCATTCGGCGTTTGCGCGGATCGAGCGGGGCGCTTGAGCGCTCTGCTTAGGCGCTCTTTCTAAGCGCCCCTTGGACAACGGACGGCGCGGCGTCAATGGGCCTGTTCCCAATTCGGGCCTGTACCGACTTCGGCCAGCAGGGGCACCTTGAGTTGGGCCACGCTGGCCATCAGGCGCGGCAGTGCTTCTTGGGCCCAGGGCACTTCAGCGTCGGGCACTTCGAGCACCAATTCGTCGTGAACCTGCATCACCATGCGGCCCGCTCGATCCGCGCAAACGCCGAATGGTTGTGGATGCTCTCAAAGTTCTCCACATCCACGCTGTACGCCCCAATGCCCGGCTCGGCATTCAGCCGCAGCGCCACGTCCCGCACCAGGTCTTCCACGAACTTGGGGTTTTCGTAGGCCCGTTCGGTGATCCACTTTTCGTCCGGCCGCTTGAGCAGCGGCCAGATTTCGCTCGAGGCGCTTTCTTCAGCAAAACGCACCAGGTCTTCCCAGGCCAAGGCCTGCAGCACCTGAGCGCGTATCGTCACTTGCGAACGCTGGTTGTGCGCCCCGTAGTCGGAAATCTCCTTGGAGCAGGGGCACAGGCTCTTCACCGGCACCGCCACTTCGCACCAAATCTCGGTGCGTGAGGCCACCCGTTGCGCCACCCAGCGGCCCTGGTAGTCCAGCAAGCTGGCCACGCCCGAAACCGGGGCGCGCTTTTTGATGAAAAAGGTGAACGCGGCTTCGATGCGGCCTTCTTCGGCACCCAGCCGCTGCAGCATGTCTTCCAAGCCCGCGCGCAGGCTCTGGGCGTCCAGGGCGTCGCTGCGGGCGTCCAGGTCGTTGAGCCAAGCCACGAAGCGGGACATGTGGGTGCCCTTCTTCTCGGCCGGCAGGGCCACGTCCAGGGTCCAGTCGGCGGCCGTTTGCTGCACCTGGCCGGCCACCCGCACCTTCAAGGGGTAGCGCACGCCCTTCACGCCCACGCGTTGAATCGCCAAGTGGCGTTCGTCGCGCTCGCTTTGCGTGTCGGGGATGGGCAGGGCGTCGGTGGGGTGCGTCATGGAGCCAAACAACAGGCCTGGGCAGGCCGGAAGACCGGGGAAACCCTGTATTGTCGCCCAGACTAGGCTGCTTCGGCTGAGGGCGCCATACGCGCCAGTGTGGGAAACCGCTCCCGAACGGCGCGCTCGATCCCGGCCAAGCTGAACGCCCAAATGGGATTGGACGCGGCCGGGTCGCCGTGCTCGATGAACACATCGG
>RGEP01000479.1 GCA_009918225.1 Betaproteobacteria bacterium
GGCGGCCAGTTCGGGCTGGCCGATCTTTTTGCCGGTGATGTCACCCAGCGCCAGGAACATGCCCGTGCTTTCGATCATCACCACGATCATCACCAGGGTCATGGTGGCGATCATGATGGGGTCGAAGGTGGGCATGCCGAAGGCGAAGGGCGTGACCACGTCAAACCAGTGGGCCTTGGCCACCTTGTCGAAGTTCATCTTGCCCATGGCCACGGCGGCGATGCACCCAGCCACGATGCCCAAGAGCACAGCGATGTTGGAGACGAAGCCGCGCGTGTACTTCACCAAGCCCAAGATGACCGCCAGCACGAAGCCGGCCACGGCCAGGTTGTCGAGCGCTCCGTAGTTGGGGTTGTCCTTCATGGGGATGGGGCCGAGCTTGATGGTGGCGGCGGCTGCCGGGTTGGCAGCTGCTGCCGCATCGGCCGTGGCCTTCGCCGCATCCACCATCGCCACCAGCTTGGGCACGTCCACGCTTTGCGCCAGGGGGGCGGGCCCGCCCATGGCCCAGCCCACGCCCACCCGCATCAAGCTGATGCCGATGATGGCGATGATGGTGCCGGTGACCACTGGTGGGAAGAAGCGCAAAAGCCGGCTGACCAGGGGCGCGATGATCACCGATATCAGCCCCGCGCCGATGATGGCGCCAAAGATGGCGCGTGCGCCTTCCACGCCGGGTTGCGCATTGGCGAAGGCCACCATCGGGCCCACGGCGGCGAAGGTCACGCCCATCATCACCGGCAGCTGGATGCCGAAGTGCCGACCCAGCCCGAGGCTTTGGATGAGGGTGACGATGCCGCAGCAAAACAGGTCGGCTGAAATCAGCATGGCCACCTGCTCGGGGCTGAGCTTGAGGGCCCGGCCCACGATCAGCGGAACCGCGACGGCGCCGGCATACATCACCAACACATGCTGCAGGCCCAGGGCGGTCAGGCGCCCGGTGGGCAGTTTTTCATCAACGGGGTGCACCGCTTGATCGGCGCTTTGTACGCTGGAGGGGTTCATGGATGTCTCCTCGGTTTCGGTCGTGGTCTTGGATTCAGTGGGCAAGGCTTCGCCCAAGCCGGCTTGAAATCCGGTCTCGTGGGGCAAGGGGGCTGCGAAAAGCGGGGTGCGCTAGCCGGTTGGCGGCGCAGGGCGACCCGGCGGCGCGGCCAGGCCATGGCCCACGCCCGGCAAGGCAGGGCCGAGAGCGTTCTTCATGGCGCCGGCCCTTTCGCGCCGGCTTCGAACCAGCGCTTGATGAGCTGTCGCTCGTCTTCGGTGATCTGCGTGGCGTTGTTCATGGGCA
>RGEP01000480.1 GCA_009918225.1 Betaproteobacteria bacterium
GGCCATCGTCGGCGCCGGCTTGTCTGGTGCCCTGTGTGCACAGCAGCTTTCACAAGCCGGCTGGCGCGTGGAGGTCTTTGACAAGTCACGCGGTGTTGGTGGGCGGATGGCCACCCGACGGGTGCGTTTCACGGGACCCGATGGTGTTGACCGGCTTGCGCAATTTGACCATGGCGCGCCCGCCTTCGATGGGCCGCAGCCTTCGCAGGCCGGTGCCGCATCATGGCTGCAACAAGCCCATGCAGCGGGCGTGATCGCGCCTTGGGTAAGGGCTGTTCCAAGCGATGAACAGGCAGGGGAAATGGCCTGGGTGCCCACGCCTGACATGCCGGCCTTGTGCCGCTGGTTGCTCAAAGATCTGGCGGTGCACACCCTGTGCACCATCGATGGATTGCAGCGAAGCGGCGGTGGATGGCGCCTGACCCATTCAGGACAAACAGCAGGCGAGGGCTTTGACGCGGTGGTGGTGGCCATTCCCCCGGCGCAAGCGGCTCTGCTGCTGAACCCCCACCGACCCGACTGGGCGCAAGAAGCGCAGCATCGCGCGATGAGCCCTTGCTGGACCTTGATGGCGGTAAGCCATGCGCAGGAAGGCCTTGAGGGGCCACTGGCAGGCCACGCGCCGATGGCCGCAGGTCCCTACCCCCACCCATCTGCTTCGTCCGCCACGCCACCACGTTCGCCCTTGGCGTCGATCATTCGCCAAGACACCAAGCCCGGGCGCAGTGGTTTGGCAGATGGGATGGCTTCATGGGTCGCGCATGCGAACCAGCGCTGGACGCAGGATCATCTCGAAGAAGCGCCCGAGGTGGTCTTGCCACTCCTTCAGGCTGCGCTGCAGGAGGCGCTCGGGTCTGAGCTTCAATGGCATCACGCGGCGGTGCACCGTTGGCGCTATGCGCAATTTGAAGGCCAGGCCCATCCCAGCAAATGCCTTTGGAATCAAGGCTTGGGCTTGGGGGTCTGCGGCGACGCCTGGGGCGGCGGCGGTGTTTGGGGCGCGTCGGTGTCGGCTTTGGCCTTGTGCACGTTGATGCTGAACGGCTAGGGGTCTGTGTTGGCGACCCAGCTGTTTCCCGGCTTCTCGATTCCCAAACCTGTTTTCAAGCGCGGAAGATGAAGTAAACCGCGCCCACCAGACAGAGCGCCGCCCACAGGTAATCCAGCTTCAAGGGCTGCCCCATGTAGATGACGGCGAAAGGCACAAACACCGCCAGGGTGATCACTTCCTGGGCCACCTTGAGTTGCGCCAGGGATGCGCCGGCGGCGTACCCTGCCCGGTTGGCCGG
>RGEP01000049.1 GCA_009918225.1 Betaproteobacteria bacterium
TGCGAGATGCCGCGGTAGCGGTACTCGGACACCACCCCGGCGTTGAAGGTCAGCGGGCTGGCCTCCGGCGCGGCGGTCTGGGCCTGCGCCATGCCGGGGGCTGCGGCGCCCAGGCTCAGCAGGGCTGCGGTCAGGGCGGAGGAAAGAAGGGACTTGTTCATGAAGGCTCCTGGAAAGGGTCGGTCGGGTGCTACGGCAGGTATGGGCAACTTCCATGCCACGCCCTGGGCCTCGATCTGGCGGCGCGGCGCCCCATTCGAACCCATTTGGTGCACCAATTGGGTGCATTTTGAGGCGCCGCATCGGGTGCTGCACCAAGAAGGTGACCCCAGAGGGTGGGCCTTCTGGGCGATGCACGGCGGCTCGGCCGCTGTCCAAAATGCCAGAACCAGGGCCCAAGTGCGGGCAACAGAAAGGCGCGTATGGGATTGGCCGTGGTGCACACCCGCACACTCGAAGGCATGCAGGCCGAACCGGTTCAGGTGGAGGTTCACCTGGCCAATGGCCTTCCCTGCATGACGCTGGTGGGCCTGGCCGACACCGAAGTGCGCGAAGCCCGAGAGCGGGTCCGCTCCGCCCTGGGCCACAGCGGCTGGGACTACCCCGTCAACCAACGCATCACCGTGTCCCTGGCGCCGGCCGACCTGCCCAAGGCCTCTTCGCGCTTTGACCTGCCGATTGCCCTGGGCATCTTGGCAGCGCAAGGCCTCCTGGACCCTCAAGCCTTGCGCGACCATGAGTTCGCCGGCGAGCTCTCCTTGGCCGGCGAGCTGCGTCCGGTGCACGGCGCCCTGGCCCTGGCCTTGGGGCTGCGCCGCAGCGCGCAGGCAGCGGGCCGGCCACCGGCCCGCCTGGTGCTGCCGGCGGCCAATGCTGCCGAAGCCGCCCTGGTGGACGGTGTGACCGTCTTGGGCGCACGCCACCTGCGCGAGGTGGTGCAGCACCTGCTGCCCGGCGCGCAGGCGGTACCGCTGCCACCGGCCCGGGCTGCTGTTGACAGGGCCGCCGAGGCGTCTGGGGGGGCAGCCGCTGCACCGTCTGCTGCGCCGGCTCCAGCCCCCTGCCTGCGCGACATCCGCGGCCAATCGGAAGGCAAGCGCGCGCTGGAGGTGGCCGCAGCGGGGCACCACAGCGTGTTGCTGGTGGGCCCGCCCGGCGCGGGCAAGTCCATGCTGGCACAGCGCCTGCCCGGCCTGCTGCCCCCGCTCACCCCCGAGCAAGCCCTGGAGTGCGCGGCCCTGCGCAGCTTGGCCGGGGGCTTGGGTGGGGCCAGCCGGGCGAGCAAGGCAGGGCCCGAATCCGCAACCGGCTGGCGAACGCGCCCGTGGAGGGCGCCGCACCACAGTTGCACCATGGCCGCCCTGGTGGGCGGCGGTCAGCCGCCGCGCCCCGGCGAAATCTCATTGGCCGACCACGGGCTGCTGTTTCTCGACGAGCTGGTCGAGTTCCCCAGGCGAACCTTGGAAGCCCTGCGCGAACCCCTGGAAACCGGGCATGTGACGATTTCCCGCGCGGGCCGCCAGGCCCGGTTTCCCAGCCGGCTGCTTCTGGTGGCGGCGATGAACCCCTGCCCCTGCGGCTGGTGGGGCAGCCGGGCGCCCAGTGCTCCGGCCTGCCGCTGCACGCCCGACGCGGTTGCGCGTTACCAGGGTCGGCTGTCGGGGCCGCTGCTGGACCGATTGGACCTTCAGTTGGAGGTGCCCGCGGCCACGCCCGCCGAACTGCTGCAGCCGCCGCAGGGTGAGGACAGCCTGACGGTGGCCCAGCGGGTGGCCCGCGCGCGTGAGGCTCAACAGCAACGACAGGGCTGTTGCAATGCAGAGTTGGGGGCGGCCGCCCTCTTGGAACATGCGCCGCTCAAAGGCGCCTCGCAGGCCTTCTTGCAGCGGGCTGCCGAGCGCCTGGGGCTCAGCGGCCGTGGCCTGCACCGGGTGTTGCGGGTGGCCCGCACCCTGGCCGATCTGGCGCAGTCGCCCACGGTGGAGGTGCCGCAGCTGGCCGAAGCCTTGCAACTGCGGCGAGGGCTCGCGCCGCGGCCCGCGTCTTAGTCCAGCAAAGGGGCCAGGGCGCGCCGGGCTTCGTCCAGGCTCAGGCCTTGGCGGGCCGCCCAATCCTGCAGCTGGTCTGCCCCGATCTTGCCCACATTGAAGTAGCGCGCTTCGGGGTGCGCCAAGTAAAAGCCGCTCACGCTGGAGGCGGGGGTCATCGCCAGGCTTTCGGTCAAGCCCATGCCGATGTCATGCGCGCCCAAGACGCGGAACAGGTCCAGCTTGGCCCGGTGATCAGGGCAGGCGGGGTAGCCCGGCGCCGGGCGGATGCCGCGGTAAGCCTCGGCAATCAACTGCTCGTTGCCCAGCTGCTCCTCAGGCGCGTAGCCCCACAGCTCGGTGCGCACCCGCTGGTGCAAGCGTTCGGCAAATGCTTCGGCCAGCCGGTCGGCCAGGGCCTTGAGCATGATGGCGCCATAGTCGTCATGCTCGGCCAGAAACTGCGCTTCCTTCTTTTCAACGCCTTGGCAGCTGACCGCAAACAGGCCGATGTAGTCGCGCTGACCACTGCCCGCAGGGGCCACGAAATCGGACAGGCAGCGGTTGGGGCGCTTGACCCCGTCCACCACCGGGCGCTCGCTTTGCAGCCGCAAGCCGCGCCAGACCATGGTGGCTTGGCCGCGCTCGGCCGAGGCCTCGTCGGCGTAAATCTCGATGTCGTCGCCCACCGACTGGGCCGGCAGCAAGGTCATCACGCCGTGGCACTGCAGCCAGCGGCCTTCGATGATGCGCTTGAGCATGCGCTGCGCGTCTTCAAACACCTTGCGCGCGGAATCGCCCACGATCTCGTCTTGCAGGATGTCGGGGTAGCGACCCGCCAGGTCCCAGGTTTGAAAGAAAGGGGTCCAGTCGATGCAAGCGGCAATCTCGGCCAAGTCGTGGTTGCGGAAC
Source organism: Betaproteobacteria bacterium (assembly GCA_009918225.1). GTDB lineage: Bacteria > Pseudomonadota > Gammaproteobacteria > Burkholderiales > Burkholderiaceae_C > RFTU01. The sequence continues at coordinate 2,940 of RGEP01000049.1, forward strand.
ACGCGCCGGCCCAAGACCCGGGGCCGCGGCGGCTGATAGGCCGACCAGTCCAGCGGTGTCGGGTTGGCGCGGGCAGCGGCCAGGCTCACCAAGGGCGTAGCTTTGCGCTGGGCGTGCAGGGCGCGCACCTTGTCGTAGTCGGCCTTGAGCTCTTCAATGAAGCGCGCCGCACGTTCGTCACTGAGCAGGTCTGAGCACACGCCCACGCTGCGCGAGGCGTCGGGCACGTACGCCACGGGCCCCTCATAGTGGGGAGAAATCTTCACCGCCGTGTGCACCCGGCTGGTGGTGGCCCCGCCAATGAGCAGGGGCGTCTTGCGCTCACGGAAGTACGGGTCGCGCTGCATCTCGGCGGCCACATGCTGCATTTCCTCCAGACTGGGGGTGATCAGGCCGGACAAGCCGATGATGTCGGCGCCCTCCGCCTTGGCGGTGTCCAGGATCTTCTGGGCCGGGACCATCACGCCCATGTTGACCACTTCGAAGTTGTTGCACTGAAGCACGACGGTCACAATGTTCTTGCCGATGTCGTGCACATCGCCCTTGACCGTGGCGATCACGATCTTGCCCTTGGCCTTCACATCCCCGCCGGCCGCTTGCAGCCGGCGTTTTTCCTCTTCGATGTAGGGCACCAGGTGGGCCACGGCCTGCTTCATCACGCGCGCGCTCTTGACCACCTGGGGCAAGAACATCTTGCCCTGGCCGAACAGGTCGCCCACGATGTTCATGCCGTCCATCAGCGGGCCTTCGATCACATGCAAGGGGCGGCCGCCACGGGCCTGCACCGCCTGCCAAGCCTCTTCGGTGTCGTCGACGATGAAGTCGGTGATGCCGTGGATCAGGCCATGCGCCAGGCGCTCGTTGACATCGCCGGCGCGCCAAGCCAAGCGGGCGGAATCATCTTTGGCAGCCCCCTTGGCGGTCTCGGCGATTTCCACCAAGCGTTCGCCCGCATCGGGCCGGCGGTTGAGCACCACGTCCTCCACGCGTTCGCGCAAGGTGGGCTCCAGTTCGTCGTACACGCCGATCATGCCGGCGTTGACGATGCCCATGTCCAGGCCTGCTCGAATGGCGTGGTACAGGAACACCGTGTGAATGGCTTCGCGCACCGGGTCATTGCCACGAAAGCTGAAGCTCACATTCGACACGCCACCGCTGACCTTGGCGCCGGGCAGGTTCTGCTTGATCCAGCGGGTGGCTTCGATGAAGTCCACCGCGTAGTTGTCATGCTCGGGAATGCCGGTGGCTATGGCAAAGATATTGGGGTCGAAGATGATGTCCTCAGGCGGGAAATCGACTTCGTCGACCAGGATGCGGTAGGCGCGCTGGCAAATCTCGATCTTGCGGGCGCCGGTGTCGGCCTGCCCCTGTTCGTCAAAGGCCATCACCACGGTGGCCGCGCCGTAGCGCTTGACCAAACGGGCCTGGCGCTTGAACTCGGCCTCGCCCTCTTTGAGCGAGATGGAGTTGACGATGCCCTTGCCCTGTATGCATTTCAGGCCCGCTTCGATCACGCTCCACTTGGAGGAATCGATCATGATGGGCACACGGCTGATCTCGGGCTCGCTGGCGATCAGGTTCAGGAAGCGCACCATGGCCGCCTGGCTGTCGAGCATGGCCTCGTCCATGTTGATGTCGATCACCTGCGCGCCGTTTTCCACCTGTTGGCGGGCCACGCCCAGGGCCTCTTCAAACTGGCCGTTGAGGATCAGGCGGGCGAAGGCTTTGGAGCCGGTGACGTTGGTGCGCTCACCGATGTTGACGAAGAGCGAGCCCCGGTCGATGGAGACGGGCTCCAGCCCCGACAAGCGCATGGGCGGGGGCGTGAGGTCAAGTGCGGAATCAGACATGGAACGGGGCAACAAGGGCACGGACACCAATGGAATCCAGGGCCTGGGGCGACGGTTCACCTCGGCTTCTGGCAAGCAGGGGTGAGCGCGGTTGAACCGTCGTGGGGGGCCGCGCGGCGGGCGCGGGCGTGCCACGTTCTCGAGCCTGGCGGCGGTGTGGGCCGCTGGCCGGCACCCTTACCTTCGTCGCAACGCTCCTCGAGAACCGCCATTTTACGGCAGGGCCAAAAGAACGGGGCCCTGCACCGGCCCTGCACTGGCCTGCAGGACCTGGCTGTTCAGGCAGCAGCCGGCAAGCGCAGCGGCCCGCAACAGCGGGGCTTGTAGGGCGAGACCGCCTGTGCGATGGCCGCGATGTGCTCGGGTGTGGTGCCGCAGCATCCGCCGGCCACGTTGAGAAAGCCGCTGCGCGCAAACTCTTCCAGCAAGCCTGCGGTGACCTCAGGGGTTTCGTCGAAGCCGGTTTCGCTCATCGGGTTGGGCAGGCCCGCATTGGGGTAGCAGCTGATGTAGGTGTCATCGGCCAGCTTGGACAGCTCTTCGATATAGGGGCGCATCAGCGCCGCGCCCAGGGCACAGTTCAAGCCCACGGCCAAGGGGCGGGCATGGCGCACCGAATGCCAGAAAGCGCCCACCGTTTGGCCCGAGAGAATGCGGCCCGAGGCGTCGGTCACGGTGCCCGACAGGATCACGGGCAGGCATTCGCCGCTGTCCTCCATCAACTCGTCCAGGGCGAAGATGGCCGCTTTGGCGTTGAGCGTGTCGAAGATGGTTTCCACGAGGAACAGGTCCACGCCGCCCTCCAGCAGGCCCTCGGCCTGCTCGCGGTAAGCCGCACGCAGTTCATCGAAGTGCACATTGCGTGCGCCGGGATCGTTGACGTCCGGTGAGATGCTGGCCGTGCGCGGGGTCGGGCCCAGGGCGCCAGCCACAAAGCGCGGGCGCTCGGGCGTGGAATGCGCCCGGGCGGCGCGCACCGCCAGCCGCGCCGCCTCCACATTCATCTCGCGCGCCACATGGGCCAGGCCGTAGTCATCCTGCGCCACCGAGGTCGCGCCGAAGGTGTTGGTCTCGATGAGGTCGGCACCGGCCTCCAAGTAGGCGCGGTGGATGGCCTCGATGACATCGGGGCGCGTGAACTGCAACAGTTCGTTGTTGCCCTTGAGGTCGCGGGGGTGGTCGGCAAACCGAGTGCCGCGGTAGTCGGCCTCGCCGAGCTTGTAGCGCTGGATCATGGTGCCCATGGCGCCATCGATGATCAGGATGCGCTGCTGCAGCAGGCTGGGCAGGGCTTGGCCGCGGGTGTAGACAAGGGGTTTCACCTTTCGATTTTAGTCGGTGGGTCTTGGTCCCACTCGTTGGCCCTTGCGCTGGCCCTTGCGCTGGCCCTTGCGCTGGCCCTTGCGCTGGTCATTTCGCTGGCTTGTTCGCTGGCTTGTTCGCTGGCCATTTCGCTTGACCTGTGGCGGGCTTAGGGCGGCAGCTCACAGGCCTCGGGCTGCGCGGCGTCCTCCAACTGCCACAGAGGCTGTCGGCTGCCCTCGGGCCCCATATCCAGGCGAATCAGGCGTGCGCGCGGCAGCGGCTGCACCCAGGCCTGAACCAGCACCTCGTAGCGGCGCTCGGGCCGGCGGGTGAACTGCCAGCACTGCGTGCGAGGGTGCCACTGCACATCGAACCACCAATCAGCGCCATCGCCTTGCGGACCGGCGACCCAAAGCGGCAGCTGGGCCGGCAGGCCAACACCGGAGGGGTGGGCCTGTGCCAAGGCCAGCAGCTGCACCAGCCAACTCAAGCGATCCTGGGCGCCGGGCTGCAGAGCCACTTGACCCGTGGGCCCGGAATAGGAGACCCAGCCGGTGTCGCGTTGAAAGTTGACCGCGCGCGCGCCGCCACGCAGGGGCTGGCTGACAAAGCGCTCGGGCGCCAGACCGTGCTCATCAAGGCCACCGTGGCTGGACCAGTTCAAGGTGGGGGCGGCCGCTGTTTGGGCATCGCCCACCTGCGCTTGAAGCTCGGTTCGGTAGCGGCCGCCCTGCACCGACCAGGCCCAACGCCCTGCGCCGGATTGGCGCCCACGCCGCACCCGCAAAGCCTGCTCGAAGTCGCCGGGGATGCGCGTGGGCAGTACGGGCCGTGGCGCGCCGGCCGTGGTGGTGGTGCTGGTGGTGGCGCTGGTGGCGGCACGGGTGGTGGCGCTGGTGGTGGCACGGGTGGCGGTGCTGGTGATGGCGCTGTGGTCGGCACGGGTGGCGGTGCTGGTGATGGCGCTGTGGTCGGCGCGGGGCGCGGTCCCAGAGGCGGTGAGGGGCGGGGCGGCATGGGCCGAGGCCGTGCCCGCACCTTCCATACCTTGGTTCTGCACAGCCTCAGCGGCTTTGGCAGCGCGGCTGGCCGGCGACAAGGGCGCGGCAGGTCCCAGCCCGGGCGGGGGCAAAGCCACCTCGTCTTGCAATCGGACCCACATGGGCCCAGGCCGCGCGCCCCCTTGGGCTTGTCGCACGCCATGAGCCTGTCGCGGGGCTGGGCCCTGGGACCAGGCCCACCACAGCGCGTGGAGCAACAGGGACACCAAAAGTGCGACGCCCCAGGAAACCGCCCGCGGCATGGGCCCGCGGCGGCCCCAGGCGGCCGCCCAGCCCTGAAGAAGACACCGCACACCCTGGCCGCCCCCCTTCTGCATCGTCCTGCCTTTCGGGTACCCTGCAGCCATTCTGCGAAGGCGCCCTCAGGGCGTCTTCCCCCTTTGGATGGAACCGAGGTGTGCCCATGTCAACCGATCGCCCCACCCCACCCCTGATGCCCGGATTCGACTTCCTCAAATCCTTGGCCGCGCAGGCCGGGGCGGGCATGGAAGGCATGGGCCAAAGCCTCAAAGGCGGCATGCCCGGGATGCCCGGAATGGGGGCCCTGGGCGGAATGGGTGGATTTCAGCAGTGGGTGGCGCCGACCCTGGACCCTGATGAACTGGAAAAGCGCATTGAAGAGTTGCGCACCGTGCAGTTTTGGTTGGAACAAAACGCGCGCTTGCTGGGGGCCACCATCCAGGCCCTGGAGGTGCAGAAGATGACCCTGAGCACCCTGCGCAGCCTGAACGTGGCCATGCCCGACCTGCAACCCCTGATGGGCGCGATGCTGCCCAAACGTGCTGCGCCCCAGCAGGAGTCGGGGCCACGATCAAAGCCCAGCCCGGCCGCCAGCGGTGGCAAGCCGAAGGCCGCCCCAGGGGCGGCGGCTCCTGGAGCGCCAGCCGGCGCGGGCTTGGTCGACCCCATGAAGTGGTGGGGTGCCCTCACCGAGCAGTTTCAGAGCTTGGCCTCTCAAGCCCTGGCGGCTTCGCCCGGGATGGCGGCTGCGCCCACGGCGGCGGCCCAATCGGCCGGTCAAGGCGCAGCCGAAAAGGCCAGCGCTGGCCGGGCCAGCGGCGCCAAGGCAGGCCCTACAAAACGGCCCTCGGCCCGTCGGCCGGCACGTTGAGAGCGGGCCCGGCACCCTTCCACCCGTCTAGCCTTTAGAGGCTGGGCCCGCGAGCCTGCCAAAGCAGCCGACGCCGCGGACACCACCAAGCCCAGCTCTACAACTCATTAAAGGCGTACCCCCGCATTTACCCAGCCCATCGATTCGGGCGCACACTTCGCCCATGCAAGCCTTCCTCCACGCCCACGCCACGCACCCGGATTGGCGCATGGCTTTGGCCCTGGGGGAAGCACAGTTGCAGGCTCAAAAAGCCCGTCTGTGGGGCGAGGCTGGGCCCAGCGCGGCCACCCTGGGCTTCGTTTACCTGACCGACCATTACAGCCCCCATGCCGCTGAGCTGCTGGAGGCCCTGCAAGCCAACTGGCCCGGCGTGAGTTGGGTGGGCACCGTGGGCGTGGGCGTGGCCGCTTCCGGGGTGGAGTATTTCGACGAGCCTGCGCTGGTGTTGATGCTCGGGGCCGTTCCTCACGGACGCTTCCGCGTGTTCTCCGGCGCCCGGCCCCTGACGGGGATTGAGGCCTGGACGGCCTTGGTGCATGCCGACCCGGCCACGCCCGACTTGCCCGAGCTGATTGCCGAGATGAGCGATCGCACCGCATCGGGCTACCTCTTCGGAGGCCTGACCGCGTCGCGTGGGCCCTCATGGCAACTGGCCGATGGCGCCTACCAAGGTGGGCTGTCCGGGGTGGCCTTCGGGCGCGACGTGCATTTGATTTCTCGGGTCACGCAAGGGTCCCAACCCGTGGCCCCGTCGCGCCGCGTGACGCGCTGCGAACAGCATGTGGTCTTGGAGTTGGATGGCCGTGCAGCCCTGGAGGTGTTGTCGGAGGATTTGGGACTGGACTTGAGTGAGCCGCGCCGTGCCCTGCCCACGTTGCGCCAGACCCTGGTCGGCTTGAGGGCGGTGGATGCAGTCAGTGACTCGTCAACCCGGGGCCGCCACTTCGGCTCGGATGTGCGGGTTCGGCACCTGATTGGGCTGGATCCGTCACGCCAGGCCTTTGCCGTGGCCGAACAGGTCGAGGTGGGCATGCAACTGGCCTTTTGCCGGCGCGATGTCGAAGCCGCCCGGCGCGACCTGGTGCGGGTGTGCAGCGAGATCCGTGAAGAGCTCGCCGAGACCTTGCCGGCCGTCGCGGCGGTGGCCGAGAGCACCCCGTTGGACCCAGTGCAACGCGTGGCGGGAGCCTTGTACGTGAGCTGCTCGGGCCGCGGCGGCGCGCACTTTGGCGGGCCCTCGGCCGAGCTGCAGATCATTCAACACGCCTTGGGCGATGTGCCGCTTGTGGGCTTCTTTGCCGCTGGCGAGATCGGCCACCACCACCTCTACGGCTACACCGGTGTGCTCACCGTGTTTGTGCGGGAGCCGTAGGATCACGGTTTCGCGCTGGAGTCTGCTTCCATGAATGCCCCCTTGCCCAGCAGCGCCCTGGGCGCGCTGTCCACCGCTACTGCTGATGCGTCTGCTCAGGCGCGCGCCGCACGCCAGGCCGAGGTGGTGCAGGCGCTGCGCGCCGTACTGCCTGCGCACGCCCTGCTGTGGCATCGAGAAGACGTGGTGCCCTATGAATGTGATGGCCTGACCGCCTATCGTGCGCAGCCCCTGTGCGTGGTGCTGCCGGAAACCGAGGCGCAGGTGGCGGCCGTGCTCAAGACCTGCCACCGCCTGCAAGTGCCGGTGGTGGCCCGCGGCGCGGGCACTGGCTTGTCGGGTGGCGCCATGCCCCATGAGCAAGGCGTCACCTTGTCCCTGGCCAAGTTCAACCAAATCCTGCAGGTGGACCCGGTGTCGCGCACGGCCACGGTGCAGTGCGG
>RGEP01000481.1 GCA_009918225.1 Betaproteobacteria bacterium
AAAGTCGCCAATGTCGGCCGGGATCGGCGTGTCGCTGAGCCGGTTGATGAGCCGGTAAAAGGCGCCCGCGGCACGCCGCTTGGCCCAAGATTCGTCGCGCCGGCTGCGCCGCTTCATGTTCACAATGTCCGCGCCTGCACGCCAGGCCGCCACCATCTCGGGGATGTGTTCCGGCGGGTGTTGCAGGTCGGCGTCCAGGATCACCACCGCTTCACCACGCGCGGCCTGCAGGCCCGCGCTCATGGCCTGTTCCTTGCCGAAGTTGCGCGAGAAGCGGATCACCCCGACCTGCGGGTCTTGGGCCGCCAGGCCCTGCAGCACCGCAGCCGAATGGTCGGTGCTGCCATCGTCGACGAAGAGCAATTCCACCGGCGCTTGCAGGCCAGCCGTGGCGGCCTTCAGCCGCGCGTGCAGCGCGGGCAAAACCTCCTGCTCATTGAGCAGGGGGATCACCACCGTCAGCAGGCAGGCCGGCTTGGGGTCCAGGGGAACGGTCATTTGCAGATGGTACGCGAGTGGCCTGCTCAAGCCGCTGCGGCGCACAAAACGGCTAGGCTACATTCAAACGCAACAGCACACGGGCCGCCTGGCCTGCTCGCCCGCATGGGGCTGTTGAGGAGCGTGGATGCAGAACTCGACTGACTTGCATACGGGGTCTTCCGGGCAACCGGTGGGCCCTGGGCCAGAGTGGCACCGCCAGGAGATCCACTTCGAAGGACACCGGCTCATGACCTACTCGCTCGGAAGCGGGCCGCAGGTGCTGTTGCTGGTGCACGGGGGGCCGGGCTGTCCTTCAGCCTATCTTCGTGACAGTCACCATGCCTTGGCGGGCGCCGGGCGGCGCCTGGTCACCTGGGACCAGCTGGGCTGTGGCGAGTCGGACAGGCCATCGGACCCGCGCTTGTGGACGCTGGAGCGGTCGGTGCGCGAGCTCGAGGCGGTGCGTCAGGGCCTGGGCCTGGGCGTGGTGGACCTGCTGGGCCAGTCCTGGGGTGGTGTGCTGGGGCTGGAGTACCTGCTGACCCACCGTGACGCCGTGCGCCGCTTCATCGCGGCCGACACCGCGTTCGACCTGCCGCTGATGCAGCGGGGCTTCGATCAGAAGAAGCAGGCACTGGGTGCGCAGACTTGCCAGATGATGGCCACACACGAGGCCGAAGGCAGCACCGACCATCCCGAGTACCAAGCGGCCGTGACCTTGCTGATGTACCGGCATGTGTGCCGCCTGCACCCTTGGCCCGACTCCTTGCAATGGTGCATGCAGAACCTGGGCCACGCGGTTTTTTCGC
>RGEP01000482.1 GCA_009918225.1 Betaproteobacteria bacterium
CCTGAAGCCCTCGGCCTTCACGACAGCTGCGTCGCGTCGCAGCTGCATGCAGCCTCCGCTTCGGCGGGGGCTTTGCTGTAGGGCTGTGGTGTACATTCAACCTCTGGCTTAGGCCAGACGGGCACGCGCCCGACCCCAGACAGCAGGTTCTCTGCGAAGCTCTGCCCTTCAACCAGGCTGTGCTTCAAAGCCGTAAACCCTGCCGAGGTGCACGCGACAGCTTTTTCACGTCCAGCGGCTGGCTCTGCCTGCTTCTTGGAACGGTGGCCGAGCAAGCAGCGCCCTCGAGCCTGGCTTTGTCCAGGCGTCCAGGGCTGCGTCCCGAGCTTGTTCCCCCGATCCGTTCCAAACCTTATGGGCCGCACGCTGGAGAGCAAGCAACAGATCGTCGAAGAGCTCAAGGGGCTCCTCGGCGAGGCCGAAATGGCGCTGGTCCTTGATTTTAAGGGCCTGTCCATCAAGGAAATGTCTGATCTGCGGACCCGTCTGCAGGCCAGCAACGGTGTGTGCAAGGTGACCAAAAACACCTTGATGCGCCGTGCCATTGATGGCAACAGCGCTTGGTCGGATCTCGATTCCCTCCTCACCGGCACCAACGCCTTCGTGCTCGTCAAGGGCGACGTGGGTGGTGCGGTGAAGGCCGTGCAGTCCTTCCAGAAGGACACGAAGAAGTCGGAGACGAAGGGCGGTCTTTTCGAAGGCAAGCTCCTCTCCCAGTCCGACATCAAGGCCATTGGAGATCTGCCCTCCAAGGAGGTGCTCATGGCCCAGATCGCCGGTGCGATCAACGCCGTGGCCACCAAGGTGGCTGTGGGCATCAACGAGGTTCCTTCCGGTCTTGCCCGGGCGCTCAAGCAGCACGCCGATGGCGAGGGCACGGCCGCCTGAGGCCTGCTCTGCTGAGCTCCCCGATCCGACTGTTTTCACAGATCTGTTGCTGATCCAACCATGTCCGCTACCACCGACAACATCCTCGAACAGCTGAAGACCCTTTCGCTGCTGGAAGCTTCCGAGCTCGTCAAGCAGATCGAAGAGGCCTTCGGTGTGTCCGCCGCCGCTTCTGCCGGTGTGGTGATGGCTGCAGCTCCCGCTGCTGCTGCCGAAGCCGTTGAAGAGAAGACCGAGTTCGACGCCATCCTCGATGGTTTCGACGCCGCCGCCAAGATCAAGGTGCTGAAGGCCGTCCGCGAGGCCACCGGCCTCGGCCTGGGCGAAGCCAAGGCCCTTGTGGAAGGCGCCCCCTGCCCCATCAAGGAAGGCGTGTCCAAGGCCGACGCCGAAGCC
>RGEP01000483.1 GCA_009918225.1 Betaproteobacteria bacterium
TGCTGCAAAGCTACCGCGACAACCCGGCCGTGGCACCCGAGCCGCTGGAGCAGTTGATCGCGCAGTTCACCGAGGCCTTCGAGGGCTTGAACCGGCTCAGCGGCAAGCTGGGTGCCGAAGTCGCGGCCAACGAGTGGCTGATGGGCCTTCGTGGCCGTTCGGCGGTGCCCGGCGGCACCTTCGAGTTCGATGCACCGGGCTATCACGCCTGGCTGCACCGCGCGGCCGCCCTGCGCCGCGCCGACCTTCAGCGCTGGACAGCCGGCCTGCAGGCCGTCGCCCAAGGTGTGCGGCTGATCATGGGCCTGGTGCGCGAATCGGGCCAACCGGTGCGCGCGGCCGCACCCGGTGGGCAGTTCCAGCAAAGCCTGCCCCAGGGCAAGCCCTACCAGCTGCTGCGGCTGAACCTGGATGACCGGCTGGAGCTGGTGCCCGAAATCACCGGCCACCGTCTGATGGTGGCCGTGCGCTTCCTGAAGGCAGACACCGAAGGCCGGCTCAAGCCTTCCGGTGAGGACGTGACCTTCGAGTTCGCGCTCTGCAGCTGATCAGGGGAAAACCCTGATCCGCAAGGGCCCCGCTCTTGAAGCGGTCGAAGGCGTCCCTATAATGGTCTGGTAGCACTCGAAAGCTTTGAGTGCTAACAGCCGCTCCGGCCCAGTCCGAAGGTGGCTCCCCATGACGTCAGACCGTTCGGGCTGATGGCTATCGAACGGTTGCACTTAGTTTTTTCTCACAAGGAGATGGTATGAAGCTGCGTCCCCTGCACGATCGCGTGATCGTCAAGCGCCTGGAAAACGAAACCAAGACGGCAAGCGCAACGACAAGGGCGAATTCGTGACCCTGAACATCAAGGTGGGTGACCGCGTGCTGTTCGGCAAGTACAGCGGCCAGACCGTGAAGGTCGATGGCGACGAACTCCTGGTCATGCGCGAAGAAGACCTCTTCGCTGTTGTCGAGAAGTAATCGGCGCTTGCGCAAATTTATTGATTTTTAGGATACGGAGAACACAACATGGCAGCAAAAGACGTCATTTTCGGTGGTGATGCACGCGCCCGCATGGTCGAGGGCGTGAACGTCCTGGCCAACGCGGTCAAGGTCACCCTGGGCCCCAAGGGCCGCAACGTGGTGCTCGAGCGCTCCTTCGGCGCCCCCACCGTGACCAAGGACGGCGTGTCCGTGGCCAAGGAAATCGAGCTCAAGGACAAGCTCCAGAACATGGGCGCCCAGATGGTCAAGGAAGTCGCTTCCAAGACCTCTGACAACGCCGGTGACGGCACCAC
>RGEP01000484.1 GCA_009918225.1 Betaproteobacteria bacterium
AGCGGCACCGGCAAGGAGCTCATCGCCCGTGCCCTTCATGAGGCTTCAGACCGGCGCCTGGGCCGTTTCGTGCCCATCAACTGTGGCGCGATCCCTCGGGAATTGATCGAAAGCGAGCTGTTCGGGCACCGCAAGGGCGCCTTCACGGGCGCCGTTGTGGATCGGGTTGGCCGCTTCGAGCAGGCCCATGGCGGCACCATCTTTCTCGATGAAATTGGCGACCTGCCCTTGGACATGCAGGTCAAACTGCTGCGGGTTCTGCAGGAGCGGATGGTGGACCCGGTGGGCGCCGCCCAGGCCACCCGCATCGATGTGCGCGTGGGGCAGGCCGTGTCTCAAGGCCAAACCTTGGGCGGCGTGGGTGCCACCGGTTGGGCCACTGGGCCCCATCTGCACTTTGAGTTCAGGGTGAATGGCAAGCACCAAGACCCCCTGACCTTGGCCCGCCAGAGCGAAGCGACCCCCATTTCTGAGGCGGCTTTGCCCCAATTTCGCCAGCATGCCGCGCAAGCGCAAAAAGACATCGCTGCGGCAGCCAGCCTGACCCCAGCCAACATCCAATAAAGCATGTCCGAGTTGTTCATCGGCCTCATGTCTGGCACTTCGCTGGACGGGGTGGATGGGGTGCTGATGGACTTTGCCGACGGCCAGATGCAGGTCTTGGCCCACCAACACGCCCCTTTTGAACCACACTTGCGCAAGCAACTGCTGGCCTTGAACCAATCGGGCCCCGATGAGCTGCACCGCAGCGCCTTGGCCGCCAATGCCCTGAGCCGGTTGTATGCCCAAGTGGTTCAGTCATTGCTGACCGAGGGCCAAATCCCAGCCCCCCAAGTGCGCGCGATCGGGGCCCATGGCCAAACCGTGCGCCACCAACCCGGCTTGCACGATGGCGTCGGCTACAGCTTGCAAATACAAAACCCCAGTTTATTGGCCGAGTTGACCGGTATTGCGGTGGTCGCCGATTGGCGCAGCCGAGACCTGGCCGCCGGTGGGCAGGGGGCTCCCTTGGTGCCAGCCTTTCACCAAGCGGTTTTTGGCCAGCCCGGCCAAGACCTGGCAGTGGTCAACGTGGGAGGCATCGCCAACCTCAGCGCCTTGTCCGCCGATGGCCAGGCCATCGGGTTTGATTGCGGCCCCGGCAATGTGCTGATGGACTTGTGGTGCCAGCGCCATACCGGCCAGGCCTATGACGACGCAGGGCGTTGGGCGGCCTCAGGGCAAATTCAACCCGACCTGTTGGCACGCTGCCTGCAAGAGCCGTTTTTTCACCA
>RGEP01000485.1 GCA_009918225.1 Betaproteobacteria bacterium
CTGACGCCTACAACCAGAAGCTGTCGGTTCGCCGCGCTGAAGCCATCAAGGCTTATCTGGTGAGCAAGGGTATCGAGAAGAACCGCATCTACACCGAAGGCAAGGGCGAGAAGCAGCCTGTGGCAGACAACAAGACTGCCGAAGGCCGCGCGAAGAACCGTCGCGTGGAAATCGAGGTCGTCGGTACGCGCAAGCGCTGATAGAGCCTGGCTCCATCGAAACCCCGCCTGGGCAACCGGCGGGGTTTTTTACTTCTGCGGCGCCGGTGATCCCTCCGCCGTAGACGCCACGGGAGATTCCCGCTACCCCCAAGAGGGTCGCCGCCATCGCGGACAATGTGCCCATGCTCAACGCCGACCCCCAGGAACTTGCCAAGTTCAGCGACCTTGCCCACCGTTGGTGGGACCCCGAAAGCGAATTCCGCCCGCTGCACCAGATCAACCCGCTGCGCCTGGAGTGGATCAACGCCCTGGCCCCGGTTGCCGGGCAGCAGGTGCTGGATGTGGGGTGTGGCGGCGGCATCTTGGCCGAGGCCATGGCGCGCAAGGGCGCGGCCCAGGTCACGGGCATTGACCTGGCGGTCAAGCCCCTGCGTGTGGCGCAGTTGCACGCGCTGGAAGCAGGCGTGCAAAACGTTCAGTACCGCGAAGTGGCTGCCGAAGCGCTGGCTGCACAGCAGCCCGCAGCCTTCGATGTGGTCACCTGCATGGAAATGCTCGAGCATGTGCCCGACCCTTCCTCGGTGGTGCAAGCCTGTGCCCAGCTCGTCAAGCCGGGTGGCTGGGTGTTCTTCTCCACCTTGAACCGCAATCCCAAGAGCTTCCTGTTTGCCATCGTGGGCGCGGAGTATGTGCTCAAGCTGCTGCCCAAGGGCACGCACGAATATGCCAAGTTCATTCGCCCCAGCGAACTCACCCGCTGGGCGCGCGACGCCGGCTTGGCGCCGCAGGGCATGAAGGGCATGGAGTACAACCCGCTCACGCGCCGCTATTGGCTGTCCGGCGACACCAGCGTGAACTACCTGGTGGCCTGCCGCAAGCCGGCTTGAGCCATGCAAGCCTTTGATGCCCAGGCCATCCTCTTCGACCTGGACGGCACCCTCATTGACAGCGCCCCCGACCTGGCCGGCACGGCCAACGACATGCGCGCCGCGCGGGGCTTGCCGCCGATGCCGTATGCGGCCTTGCGCCGCATGGTGGGCGCCGGTGCCCGCGGCATGATGGGCGTGGCCTTTGAAGTGCTGCCCGGCCATGAGGCTTTCGAG
>RGEP01000486.1 GCA_009918225.1 Betaproteobacteria bacterium
GCGCTCCACATGCCGCACCAAGATCTTGACCGCATGCTCAATCCACACCACGGTGAGGTCCAGCTCGTCGCGCAGGCGGCGGATCAGCCGCGCCATCTCCACCACCTCGGCTTCGGTCAAGCCGGCGGCCACTTCATCGAGCAACAAGACCTTCGGCCGTGTCGACAAGGCCATCCCGATTTCCAAGAGCCGCTGCTGCGAGGGGGTGATGTCGCCCGCTCGCATGCCCGCGTAGGCGTCCAAGCCCACCAGCTTGAGGATGCCCGCGGCGTCTCGCAACGCCCAGGGCACGCCCACCTCGTCGCCCCACAGCAGCCACTGTCGGCGGCGCCGTCCGGCGAACTTCAAGCCGAACTCAATGTTGGCCAGCACCGTCAAGTCGCTGAACACGCGCGGGGTTTGGAAGGTGCGCGCCAGTCCACGCGCGGCAAAGCGGTGGGGTTTGGCGCCGGTGAGGTCTCGGCCCGCGGCCAACAGGCGGCCGTCGGTGGGTTCGGTCACGCCGCTGATGGCGTTGAAAAAGGTGGTCTTGCCTGCGCCATTGGGGCCGATGATGCCCACCAATTCACCGGCACGAAAGGCCGCACTGACCGCATCGACGGCCACCAAACCGCCAAAGCGCACGGTCACCTCGCGCGCCTCCAAGAGCACGGGCTTTGTGGACACCGCTTGGGCTGCTGCGGGTTCAGACAAGGCGCTGCTCCCGTGCACGGCGCTTGTCGCGCTCCTTTTCCCCGCTCCACTCCCGGCGCCGTTCTTTCCACCAGGCCTTGGTGTCGTCACGCCAGAGCTTCCAGGTGTCCCAGCGCAGAGAAGCCAAGCCTGCGGGCAGGTACAGCACGCACAGGATCAGCAGCAGACCCAAGGACATCATGTAGACCTGCGGCGCCTGAAGGCGCAGGGTTTCGGCCAGCAGGCTGAACACCACCGCGGCAATCAAGGGGCCCCACAAGGTCATGGCCCCACCGATCAGGGCAATGAGCACCGTCTGAAAACCGATGAAGGGGTTGAAGACGGTGTGCGGGTCGATGTAGGTCCAGCGCACCGACATGGCCGCGCCCACCGCGCCGGCCACCGCAGCGGCCATGGCAAAGCCCAAGAGCTTGACCCAGCGCGTGTCCACGCCCAGGGTCTGGGCACGCTGCTCATCGGCACCGATGCCCATGAGGGCCAAGCCCAGCCTTGTGCGCCGCACCCACATCGACAAACCCACGGTGATTACCGCCAAGAACAGGACCGTGAGGTAGATGGTGTCGCGCTC
>RGEP01000487.1 GCA_009918225.1 Betaproteobacteria bacterium
AGGGCAACCTCAGCCCCGAAGGCTGCGTGGCCAAGATCACCGGCCTGAAGAACCCGGTGATCACCGGGCCGGCCCGTGTGTTCGACGACGAGCAATCAGCGCTGGCGGCCATCATGGACGGCAAGGTCAAGGCGGGCGACGTGATGGTGCTGCGCTACCTGGGGCCCAAGGGTGGCCCGGGCATGCCCGAAATGTTGGCGCCCACCGGCGCCCTGATCGGCCAAGGCCTGGGCGAGAGCGTGGGCCTGATCACCGATGGCCGCTTCAGCGGCGGCACCTGGGGCATGGTGGTGGGCCATGTGGCCCCCGAGGCTTACGAAGGCGGCACCATTGCCCTGGTTCAGGAGGGCGACTCCATCACCATTGACGCGCACCAGTTGCTGCTCCAAGTGAATGTGAGCGACGCAGAACTCGCTCAACGCCGGGCGGCTTGGAAAAAGCCCGCACCGCGCTACACCCGTGGTGTGCTGGCCAAGTTCGCCAAGAATGCGGCCAGTGCCAGTGCTGGCGCGGTCCTGGACAAGTTTGACTGAGGATCAGCCCGCGTAGTCGTAGGTGATGCGAACCACAGGCGCCTTGCGCGTCTGTGGGTCCACCAGGTTGGACAGGCCTTCGTACTCCAGCATGTCTCGGCTGCGCAGGTCGTAGGCCAAGCGTACGGTGGGCACCAAGAGCCTGAGCATCGAATCAGGCTCCACCAGCAGCCTGAGTACGCCGGATTGAGCGGGCTCTGCGCGCCGGATGCGAAAGCGAAAGTGGTCGAACTGGCTGATCACACCCAGCTGCATGGCCACCGTTCGTCCACTGGCCAACTCCTCCAGCCGCTCCTGCACGAAGACGTGAAAGCCGGAGTCCACGGCCAACCCTGACACCCGGGCCACCTCGCGCGTCTTGCGCTGGCCGGCCTTGGCGGTTTCCATCTTCACGGTGGTTTCGCCCACCTCGGTGATGGCCTCCTCCTCGCCCAAGGCCGGATACACCGTGCGCATCAGGGGGACAAAGCGGTCGCGGCCGAACTCCAAGCGCTTTTCGCCCAGCAACACCCCCTGTGGGGAAACGTATCGGATCGTGCCGGCCACCCAGCGCCCGCCAGACCGGCCAACACCCGAGGCAGGTCATCGGGAGCGAGACGGAGTTCAACGTGGGGGAAATGGTCACTGATGGGAGCTTGCGTGACCACCACCGCGCGACGGAACCCGGCGTCCATGACGTCCGACACGACCGCACGCGCCTTCGTGCGGCTGTCCGGGCATTGGTCCAC
>RGEP01000488.1 GCA_009918225.1 Betaproteobacteria bacterium
GCCGCCAGCAGCAGCGCGCCCAGGATCACCCCCGGCAGGTGGCCCAAGCCCCCCAACACCACCATGGCCACGATCATCACCGACTCCATCAGGCTGAAGGACTCGGGTGAGACGAAGCCCTGGAAGGACGCGAACATGGCCCCGGCCACGCCGCCAAAGGTGGCGCCCATGCCAAAGGCCAGCAGCTTCATGTTGCGGGTGTTGATGCCCATGGCGCGCGCTGCAATCTCGTCTTCGCGGATGGCCATCCACGCGCGGCCGATGCGCGAGTCTTCCAAACGGCGGCACACCACCACACTGGCCACCACCAGCACCAGAAACAGCCAGTAGTACAGCGTCACCGAGGCCACGCGCACCTCACCCCAGGGCATGGGCACATCCAGCGGCCGGCCCAGGCTGAAGCCAAAAAAGGTCACCGGATCGATGCGGTCCAGCCCCCGCGGGCCGTTGGTGATGTTGACCGGGTGTTCCAGGTTGTTCATGAACACGCGGATGATTTCGCCAAAGCCCAGGGTGACGATGGCCAGGTAGTCGCCCCGCAGCTTGAGCACCGGCGCCCCCAGAAGCACGCCGGCCACGGCCGCCAGCAAGGCCGCCAGGCAGCAGCACCAGGGCGAGCGCGGCCAGGGCAAAAGCCAGCATCTGTGCGCGTTTGGAATGCAGCAGCGTCATGGTGCTGGCGTCAAGCCCGGTCGGCCACCCGCTCACCCAGCAGGCCCGACGGCCTTAAGGTGAGAACGAGGATGAGTGCGGCGAAGGCGAAGATGTCGACATAGTGGCTGCCCAACACACCGCCGGTGAGCTCGCCCAGGTAGCCCGCGCCTATGGCTTCCAGCAGGCCCAGCAGCAGGCCGCCCACCACCGCGCCGCCCAGGTTGCCGATGCCGCCCAGCACCGCCGCGGTGAAGGCCTTCAGGCCGGGCAAGAAACCCATGGTGTGCTGCACCGTGCCGTAGTTGGCAGCCCACATCACGCCGGCCAAGGCGGCCAGCGCCGCGCCGATGAGGAAGGTGGTGGAGATCACCACATCGGGCTTCACCCCCATGAGCGCGGCCACCCGCGGGTTCTCGGCCGTGGCGCGCATGGCCCGGCCCAGCCGGGTGCGGTTGACCAGGAACATCAGGGCCGCCAGTGTGACGGCGGTGATGGCCAGAATCAACACCTGCGTCACCGAAATCACCGCACCCCCGATGTGCATCGGCTCCACCGGCAAGAGCTGCGGATAGGGCTTGGGGTTGGGCTTCCACACAATCATGGCCAG
>RGEP01000489.1 GCA_009918225.1 Betaproteobacteria bacterium
CCGGCCTCGTTCAAGCAGCCGCTGTATTCCTTCATGGGTGACTGGTTGATGTGGTGGCAGATCCTGACCCGCCGCATCCCTTTTTGAAGCAGGCTTGAATCGGGCCTGAAGCCAGCCCCAAGCCCCTGAGCAGCGCAGAGCCCTTACTTCTGGCTCAGCGCGTGGCTCACCATGCGGGAGGTGATGTCCACGATCTGGATCATGCGGTCGTAGGCCATGCGGGTGGGGCCGATCACACCCAGCGTGCCCACCACCTGCCCATTGATCTCGTAGGGGGCACTCACCACCGACAGCTCTTCAAAAGGCACCACCCGGCTTTCACCGCCAATGAAGATGCGCACGCCTTCGGCGCGGCTGCTGTTGTCCAACAAACGCAGCAGCTGGGCCTTCTGCTCGAACAGGTCGAACAGGCGGCGCAGCGAGCCCATGTCCTGGCCGAAGTCCTGCACGCCCAAGAGGTTGCGCTCGCCGCTGATCACCACCTGCTCAGTGGTCTCGGCCAGGGCCTCGCTGCCGGCGTCCACGGCGGCCTGCATCAGCTGCGCGATCTCCGCGCGCAGGCTGTCCACCTCGCCCTTCAGGCGCAGGCGCATCTCTTCCAGGGTGATGCCCGCGTAATGCGTGTTCAGGAAGTTGGTGGCTTCCACCAGTTGGGTCTGGGTGAAGTCCTGTGTCGTGAAGATCACGCGGTTTTGCACATCGCCGTCTGGCGCCACCAGAATCACCAACACCCGGCGCTCACCCAAGCGCAGGAATTCGATGTGGCGAAACACCCCCGCCTTGCGCGGCGCGGTCACCACGCCCACGAAGTTCGACAGGTTGGACAGCATTTGCGCGGCGCTGGCAATCACCCGCTGGGGCTGGTCGGGGGCCAGTTGTTGCCCGGCTACGGCCACCTCGGCGGCAGCTGGCTCGGTCTCCAAGGGCCGCACGGTGAGCATGGTGTCCACAAACAGCCGGTAGCCCTTGGCCGTGGGCACCCGCCCGGCGCTGGTGTGGGGGCTGGCGATCAGGCCCAGCTCTTCCAGGTCGGCCATCACGTTGCGTATGGTGGCGGGGCTGAGCTCCAAGCCCGAGGCACGCGACAGGGTGCGCGAGCCCACGGGCTGCCCGTCGGCGATGTAGCGCTCCACCAAAATCTTGAGCAGGGTGCGGGAACGGTCATCCATGGTCTTGGCTGCGAGTTTAGGGGCACTTCCAAGGGTGGTCACAGCCCGGGTTTGCCATGCTTTAATTCGATGCATCATGGCCAAGCCCTTTC
>RGEP01000490.1 GCA_009918225.1 Betaproteobacteria bacterium
GCGTTGGCTGGTCTCGGGCCTGGCCGCAGGCGGCGTGAAGGGCTGAGCATCAAGGCTGAGCACCAGGGCTGAGCATCAAGGCTTCTTGGCGGTGGACGCTGCCGGGCCCGAAGGGCCGCTGTTCTTGGAGCGTTGGGTGTTGGAGTTGGCTTTGGGTTTGGTTCGCGGTGGCGGCGCCTTCGCAGCCGCCGTGGGCGGGCCGATATGCCACCCCCACGCCGGCAGCTGCAGGCGGCCCAGCGCCTTCTGAGGCTGGGCACTGAGGTTCACGCTGACCTGCAGGCGAGCGCCTTTGGGGCCGCGGCGCTTGAAGGTGATCACGCGCGGGTTCTCGTCGGGCACCCACTCCAGGCCATCGAAGGCCAAGGGGGCAGACAAGGCCGGGCTGCTGCTGCGCCACTTCAGCAGGCGGGTGTAGAACTCGGCTTGCGTGCGGGCGCCCCAATCCACGGGGTCTTTCTCGAAGAAAGCCAAGCGCTTGCGGCTAAAGCTCTCTTGGCCGGAGTACAGCAACGGCAGCCCGGGCAGGGTGGCTGTCAAGACCGCCATGGCCTGAGCGGCTTGGGGTGTTCCGTACAGCTCTTCATCGGAGCCGTGCCAGCTGTTGATGTCGTGGTTGGTGATGAAGTTCATCCCAATGGAGCCCACGGGGTAGCGTTTGACGCGGTCAACCCACCATTCCAAAAGGGCCTGGCCATCCGTTTGCCCCTGGGCGATCTTTTGCAGGACCTGCTGCAGCCGCCAGTCGTAGGTGGCATCAAAGCCCGCACGGTGCATCTCGGGCTTGTCGGCCTCGGCCAGCATGAACAGGGGGCCGTCTTGCTCCAAGACCTGGCGTGCCACTTCCCAAAAGCGCAGCGGCAGGTAGGCCGCCACGTCACAGCGAAAGCCGTCCAGGCCCACTTCTCGGCGCCAAAAGCGCATGGCCTCGAGCATGGCCACCCACAGCTCATGCACCTCAAAGTTCAGCTGCGCCACGTCTTCCCAATACTCGGTGTCTTGGGGGTCGTCGGGGTTGGCCTTGACCGCCAGAATGTCCCCCACCTCGTTTCGGCGGTACCAGTTGGGGTGCTCGGTGATCCAGGGATGGTCGAAGGCGGTGTGGTTGGCCACCCAATCCAGGATCACCTTCAGGCCCAGCGCATGCGCCCTCGTGACCAGTTCTTTCAGGTCCTGAAGCGTGCCGAACTCGGGGTTGACCGCGGTGTAGTCGCGTATGGAGTAGTAGCTGCCCAAGCTGCCCTTGCGGCGCGCCTGGCC
>RGEP01000050.1 GCA_009918225.1 Betaproteobacteria bacterium
AACCCTGATCGAGCGCGGCCTGCGCATCGTCAGCGGTGGCACGCAAAGCCATGTGATGTTGGTGGACCTGCGCCCCAAGAACCTCACCGGCAAGGAAGCCGAGGCCATCCTGGGCCGTGCCCACATGACCTGCAACAAGAACGGCATTCCCAACGACCCGCAAAAGCCCATGGTCACCAGCGGCATTCGCCTGGGCACACCCGCCCTGACCACGCGCGGCTTCAAGGAAGAGCAGGCGCGCCAGACGGCCCATCTGATTGCCGATGTGCTCGACCGGCCGCATGACGAAGCCAACATCGAAGCGGTGCGCGCCAAGGTATCTGCCCTCACGCGCGAGTTCCCCGTCTACCGCTGAAGCCCTGAAGCGTGCGCTGCCCTTTCTGCACACACGGCGACACGCAGGTCGTTGAGACCCGCGATTCCGATGAAGGGGATGCGGTGCGCCGGCGGCGCAAGTGCCCCAGCTGCGACCGGCGCTTCACCACCTATGAGCGGGCCGACATCGCCATGCCGGTGGTGGTGAAGAAGGATGGTGCGCGCGTCGAGTTCACCACCTCCAAGCTGCGCGCCTCCATGCAGCTGGCCTTGCGCAAGCGCCCGGTGAGCGTGGAGCAGATCGATGATGCGATGGAGCGGATCCAGGAACAGCTTCTGGCCAGCGCGCAGCGCGAGGTCTCATCTTCCCGGCTGGGTGAATTGGTGATGCGCGAACTCAAGCGCATCGACAAGGTGGCCTATGTGCGCTTTGCCTCGGTCTACCGCAGCTTCGAAGACGTGGACGAGTTCCGCAAACTGATCCGAGACATCTGAGCGCCAAGGGTGCCCCTTCAGGGGCACCACTGAGGGCGATGCGCCCCGAAACCCGGTCGACCTAGAGTGGGCGCATGCGCCGCTCGAACCCACTCACCGCACGAGGCCGCCTGCGCGGCTGGAGCCTGTTGGAGGGCCTGCTGGCCACGGCCTTGGCGGTATCGATGACGGCAGTGGCCTGGGCCCAGTTGGCCGACTGGCTGAGCATGCGCCGGCTGCAAGCGGCTTCGGCCGACTGGGCCGCCGTGCTCCTGTCGGCACGCCAATGGTCCTTTGAACTGCAACAACCGGTGCGGCTCGACTTGGGCAGCGACAGCCGCGGGGCTTGTCTGGTGGCGCACACCGGCCAGCGTGGCGATTGCGCGGGCTGCGGTGCGCCCGTGGTGTGTCAACCGGGGGTTCAGCTGGTGGCCCGCAGCCTTCCCTTGCCCTCGGGGGTCTCCGCCAGCGCGAACATCAGCAGCCAGCTGTGGAACCCAGGCACGCGCAGCGTCTCACCGGCTGGCACGATGCGGCTGCACCTGTCCGACGGGCGCACGGTGCACCATGTGGTCAACCTCACCGGGCGTCTGCGCCGATGCTCGCCCGACGGGCCCACCGCCACCTGGCCGGCATGCTGAGGCTGGTGCACCCCCGCGGCCTGACACTCTTGGAGATGGCCGTGGCCTTGGCCCTTGCAGCTGTGCTGGCCAGCGTGGCTTACCCCTCGTGGCGTGAACAGCTGCTCAAGGGGCGGCGGATGGATGCTCGGTCGGGCTTGGCGAGTCTGCAGTTGGCGCAAGAACGGTACCGTTCCGTCCAGGGCCGTTATGCCGATCACACGGCGCAACTGGGGCACCCCAGCCAATCGCCAGCGGCGCACTATCTGCTCACCGTTGAGCAGGCCGACCGCACCGGCTACACCCTGGTGGCCACCGCGCGCAGCGGGTCACCACAAGAAGGTGACCGGGCCTGTGCACGCATCGCCCTGGTGATGCAAGCAGGGGCTTCGGTGGAGATGGCCGCTGCCGAAGGTCAGGCCCTGGAGCCCGACACCAGCCGGCGTTGTTGGGCCCCATGAAGCCTCACCGGATGGGCACCGCCCCGCGGCGCCAGCCCACGCGCGGCCGGGCCGCCGAGCGCGGCATGGCCTTGCTGGAATGGATGGTGGCCAACAGCTTGGGTTTGCTGGTCACGGCCGCGGCCATGGCGCTGTTTCTTCACCAGGCCCGCGTGGTCCTGTTCCTGCACCAGCGGCAGCTGCAACTGCAAGACCTCGGGGCCGTGGCCCAAGCCCTGCGATCGGAACTGCGCATGGCCGGACATCGCCTTCGGCCCGGCACCCATGCTGCGTATGACCGTGTGAGCCTGGAGGGCAGCCCTAACCCCACGCTGAGCTACCTGTGCGACGCGTGTGGCGCCTCGGACCCCACGCGCCCGGCCGGCTTTCGCCTGCAGTCGGGCACGCTGGTGCACCGCGCGCAGAGCGCCGGCAGTTTTCAGGCGGTGCATGAGGCCACCACCTCGGCCTGGCGCGCATGGGGGGTGTCGGTGGTGCAGGTCGAGCCCTGCGTACCGCAAGTGGAGGTCCAGCTGGAGCCCATGGCCCCAGGGCTGCCAGCGGTGCAGCTGAAGGTGCGCCCGCGCAACCTCGGGCCCTTGGCCTGTGAGGCCACCGCCAGCCCAGCACCAAGCCCGGCACCAAGCCCTGCCCCTGCCCCAGCATGAAGCCCTTGCGCCCGCCTGGCGCCGCACAGAAGCCCAAGGCCGCCTGGCGCCAAAGCAGCCGGGGGTGGGCGGCCCTGTTGGTTTGCGGTCTGTTGGTGCAAGGCTCTGCACTGGGCGTGGCCTTGGTCAGCCGATGGGCCTGGGAGCGCGAGCGCCAAGGGTGGCCCCTGTGGGCCCATGCACAAGCCCAGGCCTTGGGCCAGGCTGGCTTGATGTGGACGTTGGCCCGGCTGGAAGACACGCGGCCCGTGGACCTGCAGTGCCGAACGCTACTTGGGCCCGCCCCCACTGGAGCGACCCTCGAGAGCTTTGCAGCGCGTATGGCAGCGCCCGGGCGCACCTTGCGCTGCACCGTCGACTTGAACGAAGGCACGGTCGTCAACGCCTGGTCCTGTGACTGCAGCGCCACAGCGGCCACACGCGCCTGGCCTTCGGTTGGCGACGCGGCGCAAGGCCGGCTGGAGTTCGACTTCAGCGGCACCAGCAGCGCGCTGCGCTTGCGCCTGAAGGCGCAGGTCCTGCGGGCCTCGGACCAAGGGCCCGTTTGGCAAGAATCGCTTGGGCTTCAAGCGGACAGCCGTTTCATTTGGCGTGCGGTGCTGGGCACATGGCAAGACGCCCGCTGAGCCCGCGCCGCAGCATCGGGCATGCGCTCTTGGGTGTGCTGCTGGCACTGGTGCTGACGGCGCTGGGAGCCAGCGCCGGACTGCAAGCCAGTACGCGTGCGCTGCTGCAAGAGCGCGCACAACGCCAACGATGGGAAGCCCTGCAGCACCTGCTCAACGCTGTGGAGATGGGGCCTGCAGCGGCACAAGGCTGGGGTGCGCGCCCACCGCACCTGCTTTCCGACGGCAGCCCGTACACGCTGCGGGTGCAACGCTCAAGCACGCTGTCGGGCGAACCAGCGGCAGGCGAGCACTACAGCATCAGCCTGCGGTGGACCGACCCAGCAGGCGCTGAACAAGTGCTCACGCTGCGCAGCTTCTGGTACGCCGCGCCGCGCCTGCCCTAGGCCCGCGCGGGCCTGCCCCATGCCGGGCCCAGCCCGCTTAGACACGGCCCGCTTAGGCCCGGCCCTAAAATCTCAAACGATGAGCCCCGAGCAGCTGCGCTGTCTAGAAATGGCCGAACGCGCCATTGGGCTGAGCGAGCCCAATCCGCGCGTGGGTTGCGTGATCCGCACCGCGCAGGGGCAGGAGGTGATGGGCCACACCCATGCGGCCGGTGGCCTTCACGCCGAAGCCCATGCCCTGCAACAAGCCCATGAGCAGGGCTTGGACCTGCGCGGCGCCACGGTGTGGGTCAGCTTGGAACCGTGCAGCCACCAAGGCCGCACACCGCCGTGCAGCCGGGCCTTGGTACAGGCCGGCGTGGCGCGGGTTGAAGTGGCCTGCCTGGACCCCAATCCCTTGGTGCGTGGGCGCGGCGTGGAAGAACTGCGGCAGGCGGGCATCGAGGTGCAGTTGGACCAGGGCCCCTGGATGGCGCGGGCCCGAGCCCTGAACATCGGCTTCATGTCGCGCATGGAACGCGGGCGGCCCTGGGTGCGGATGAAGGTGGCGGCTTCCTTGGATGGCACCACCGCCTTGCACAACGGCCGCAGCCAATGGATCACCTCATCGGCCGCGCGAGAAGACGGACACCGCTGGCGCGCGCGCGCTGCAGCCATCCTGACCGGCATCGGCACGGTGCGCGATGACGACCCCCGCCTGGATGTGCGCGCAGTGGCGGTGGCACAGCAGCCCCTGCGCGTGGTTGTGGACTCTCGACTGGACATCGATCCCCGCGCACGGGTGCTGCAGCCCCCTGGCCCTTGCCTGGTCTACAGCGTCAGCACCGATGCCCACCGGCTTGAGGCTTTGCAAGCCCTTCCCGGCGTGGAGGTGTGCGCCGTTCCCGCTGCACGGTCGGCCGCCTCGGGTGGCGATGCCGCAGCCAAGAACGACCTGGCTGCGCTGATGGAAGACCTGGGCCGACGCGGCCACAAGGCGGGGTCCTACAATCAGCGGCTTATGCCGATTTCCCCGATCCCTGAGCTGGTGGCCGAGCTGGCCGCCGGCCGTATGGTCATCTTGGTCGACGAAGAAGACCGCGAGAACGAAGGCGACCTGGTGTTGGCCGCCGACCATGTGACCCCGCAAGCGATCAACTTCATGGCCAAACATGGCCGTGGCCTGATTTGTCTGACCCTGACCCGCGAGCGGTGTGAACGGCTGCAGCTGCCCCCCATGGCCGCGCGCAACGGCACCAAGCACAGCACCGCCTTCACCGTGTCGATTGAAGCGGCCACCGGGGTCAGCACCGGCATCTCGGCGGCTGACCGCGCGCGCACGATTGAGGCGGCCGTGGCACCGAACGCGCAGCCGAGTGACTTGGTGCAGCCCGGGCATGTGTTTCCGCTGCAGGCCCAGGACGGTGGCGTGTTGATGCGGGCGGGCCACACCGAAGCGGGCTGTGACCTGGCTTCGATGGCTGGCCTAAGCCCGGCGTCGGTGATCTGTGAAATCATGAACGACGACGGCACCATGGCGCGCTTGCCCGACCTGGAGGTCTTCGCGCGCGAGCATGGGCTGAAGATCGGCACCATCGCCGACCTGATCCAACACCGCAGCCACAACGAGTCGCTGATCCAGCGCGTGGGCCAGCGCGAGTTGGAGACCGCGCAAGGCCGCTTCCACTGCTCGGTCTTCCGGGACCGGACCGGCGGCACCCACTTGGCCCTGGCCTGCGGCCAATGGACCGCGCAGGACGAGGTGTGGGTACGGGTGCACGAGCCCCTGTCCTTGATGGACCTGTTGGACACCGGCCCCACCCGCCATTCCTGGCCTTTGCCGGTGGCCTTGGCCGCTTTGCAGCAACAGGGACGCGGCGTGGCGGTGCTGCTCAATGCTGGAGAAGATGCGGCCGCAGTCATCGGGCGGGCCTTGCCGGGCGAATCGGCCAAGGCCGCGGCTGCGGCAGCCGGGTCGGCCATGGACCTGCGCACCTATGGTGTGGGCGCGCAAATCCTGCGGGCCTTGGGGGTGCAGCGCATGCGCCTGATGTCCAATCCGCGCCGCATGCCCAGCATGACCGGTTACGGCCTGGAGGTCACGGGCTTTATGCCGTGCCCTGGCCGTGAACGCGACAGCGCCACGAACCGGAGCCTGTGATGGAAGGAGGCAGCCAAGCCAACACCACGGGGCTGGATGCGCGCGGCCTGCGCATCGGCATCGTGCGTGCACGCTTCAATGAATCGGTGACGCAGGCCCTGGAGGCCGCATGCCGCGCCGCCTTGGGCGAAATGGGGGCTGCGCAGCAGGACATCGTCACGGTCACGGTTCCAGGCGCCTTGGAGGTGCCCCTGGCCTTGCAGGGTTTGGCCGAGAGTGCGCGCTTTGATGCCCTTGTGGCACTGGGCTGCATCATCCGCGGGCAGACCTATCACTTTGAGCTGGTGGCCAACGAAAGTGGCGCCGGCGTCAGCCGGGTGGGACTCGACCACCATATCCCCATCGCCAACGCCATCCTGACTGTGGAGAACACCCAGCAGGCCCAAGCGCGCCAACATGAAAAAGGGCGTGATGCCGCCGTGGTGGCGGTGGAAATGGCGCGCTTGCTGCAAAGCCTGGCCGAGACCACCGAGCCCCAAGCGCAAGGCCCTGATGGGCGGGGCGCCAACACATGAACACCAGCAAGGCCCCCGCGCGCAAAGGCGCCGCCTCTTCCGCCCGCCGCCGTGCTCGGCAGGCGGCCCTGACCGGGCTGTACCAGTGGCTGATCTCGCATGAAGATCCTGCTGCGATCCAGGTGCATGTAGAAGAGCAAGAGGTGCACAGCGGCTGCGACCGCGCGCACTTTGAATCCTTGCTGCATGGATGCATCGCGCAAGCCACGCAACTCGACGCCGACCTGAGCCGACATGTGGACCGACCCACGGCCGAGTTGTCGCCGGTGGAGCATGCAGCGCTGATGATCGGTGCCTATGAATTGCGCCACTGCATCGAGATTCCCTACCGTGTGGTGATCAATGAAGCGGTGGAGCTGACCAAGGCCTTTGGCGGCACGGATGGCCACAAGTATGTGAACGGCGTGCTCGACAAGACTGCGGCCGACCTTCGGTCGCAAGAGGTGCTGGCCGCCAAGGCTGACCGGAGCTGAGGGCGCGGCAGATGCGACTGGCCTCTCGAGTCGACCGCATCGAGCCCTTCTATGTGATGGAGGTGGCCAAGCGCGCCTCGGCCTTGCTGAAGTCCCCGATGTGCGACCCGGCCCAAGGTGGCCGCCGCATGATCTTCCTCAACATCGGAGAGCCCGATCGCACGGCCTGCGAACGGGTGCAAGCGGCCGCCCATCGGGCCATCGAGGGGGGCCACACCGCCTACACCCCAGCCACTGGGCTTCCGGCACTGCGCCAGGCCATCTCGCGCTGGTACGAACAACGTTTCAAGGTGGACGTGGACCCCGGCCGCATCATCATCACCGCTGGGGCCTCCGCAGCCCTGCAGCTGGCGATGCTGGCCCTGGTGGAGCCAGGCGATGAGGTGATCTGCCCCGACCCCAGCTACCCCTGCAACCGCCACTTTGTGACGGCCGCCGGTGGCCAGGCCAAGCTGGTGGCCACTTCCGCTGAGCAGCGCTACGCCTTGACGGCGCAGCAGCTGCGCGAGCACTGGGGCCCAGCCGTGTGCGGCACCCTGCTGGCCTCGCCGTCCAACCCCACCGGCACGTCCATCGACCCCTTGGAGCTGGCGGCCTTGGTGGAAACCGGCCGTGCGCTGGGAGGCTGGACCGTGGTCGACGAAATCTACCTGGGCCTGAGCTATGACGCGCGCTACGGCCAAACCGCACTCGCGCTGGGCGAGGACATCATCTCGGTCAACAGCTTCAGCAAGTACTTCGGCCTGACGGGCTGGCGTCTGGGCTGGCTGGTAGTGCCAAGCGATACGGTGGCCGCCGTAGAGCGCTTAGCCCAACACCTGTACATCTGCGCGAGCACCGTGGCCCAACGGGCGGCATTGGCTTGCTTTGAACCCGAGTCGCTGCGCGAGTACGAACAGCGCCGCGGCGAGTTTCAGCGCCGGCGCGACTACATCGTGCCGGCCCTGCGCGAGATCGGATGGCCCGTGCCGGTGGAGCCCGACGGCGCTTTTTACGCCTGGATGCACACCGGCGACATCGCCGCTGACAGCAGCGCGCTGTGCCTGCAGCTGATGCACCAGGCGCAGGTCACCCTCACACCCGGTCGCGACTTCGGCCCTGCCCTGGCCCGAGACCATGTCCGCCTTTCCTTTGCCTCCTCGCTGCATGACTTGCAGGAGGCCGTTGCACGCATGGCCACCGCCGACCGTGGCCTGCTGCGCCAGCCCTGGACTTCCGCATGAACCAAGACCTTTCAATCCTGACCCTGGTCACCCAAGCCAGCCTCGTGGTGCAGCTGGTGATGGCCGGCCTGCTTATCGTGTCGCTGACCAGCTGGAGCGTCATCTTTGGCAAGGTGATTGGCCTGCGGCGTGTACGGGGCCTTAACGAAGGGTTCGAGCGCGAGTTCTGGTCGGGCCGTTCCTTGCAGGACCTCTACCAAGCCGCCGGCACCCAACCGCCGGCGGCGCCGATGGGCCGCATCTTCGCCAGCGGCATGCGCGAGTTTATGAAGCTGCGCGAACGGCGCTTGGATGTGGGGGCACAGCTCGACGGCGCGCGCCGGGCCATGCGGGCGAGTTACCAACGCGAACTCGACACCATCGAGAGCCATCTGAGCTTCCTGGGCTCGGTGGCTTCGGTCAGCCCGTACGTGGGCTTGTTCGGAACGGTGTGGGGCATCATGCACGCCTTCGTGGGCTTGTCGAACCTGCAACAGGTCACCTTGGCCACCGTCGCGCCGGGCATTGCCGAAGCGTTGGTGGCCACGGCCATTGGCCTGTTTGCCGCCATTCCGGCCGTGATCGCCTACAACCGCTTCTCCCGTGATATTGACCGGGTGGCCATACAGCTGGAAACCTTCATCGAAGAGTTCTCCAACATCCTGCAGCGCAGCGCAGCACAACCGCTGGCCAGCGCGGGCGCCGGAGCCCACTGATGGCTGCAGTGCAAGGCCGTGCCGGCCGCGGGCGCCGCCGCGGCATGGCCGAAATCAATATGGTGCCCTTCATCGACGTGATGTTGGTGCTGCTGATCATCTTCATGGTGAGCGCGCCGCTGATCACCACCGGTGTGGTGGACTTGCCCCGCGTGGGGCAATCACAGCAACGGCCTCCCAAAGTGGTGGAGGTGGTGGTGGACAAACAAGGCCGCTACAAGGTGCGCAGCGACGGTGAAGAAGGCCGCGCCACCACCCTGAGTGACCTGGCGGCCCAGGTGCAACGCCTGCAAGCCGGGGATGGCCAGGTGCCGGTGGTGATTTCTGCCGACCGCGAAGTCCAGTACCAAGACGTGGTCAAGGCCATGGACGCCCTGCAAAAGGCCGGTGTGTCGCGCCTGGGCCTGTCGGTGCAACAGGGGTCTTGAGGGATGACGGCCCAACACCTGGCCGACCCCTTTCGCCCCCGTGCCCTTCCGGGCCTGCGCAGTGGGGCGTTTTTGGCCCTGTTGGTGCACGGTGGCCTGGTGGTGGCCTTGGCCCTGGCGGTGAGCTGGCGCGTGAGCAAACCCGCGCCGGTGATGGCTGAGCTGTGGTCGGCCACCGTTCAGGAAGCCGCCCCTGCCGAGCAGGCCCCTCCACCGGCGCCAGCAGCCGAACCTGAGCGCCCGAGCCCGCCACCGCCCGCGCCCAGCCCCAAGGCGGCCGAGCCACAGGCCGATATCGCCTTGAAAAAAGCGCGCGAAGCGGAACGGCGCGAACGCGAGAAGGAGCGCGAGCGCCAGGCTGCAGAAGAGCGGCGGCGTGAGCTGGCGGAAAAGGAAAAGGCGCGTCAGAAGGAACGGGAACGCGAACGCGAGAAAGAGAAAGAGCGCGAACGTGAGAAAGAAAAGGAACGCCAGAAAGAACGCGAGAAGGACCGCGAAAAGCAAAAGGAACGCGAGCGCCTGAAGGCAGAGAAGGCCGCTGAGGAGCGAGCCGAGGCCCAGCGCCAAGATAACCTGGCGCGCATCAAGGGAATGGCGGGCGCCAGCGGCGGCGCTGAGGCCACCGGCTCAGCAGCGCAAAGCAGCGGCCCGTCGGCGGGGTATGCCGGCCGCATCAAAGCGCGCATCAAGCCGCTGATCGTGTACCCCGATAGCCTGCCCGGCAACCCCGTGGCCGAAGTGGAGGTGCGCCTGGCACCCAGCGGGGCGATCCTGGGCCAACGCTTGCTGCGCAAGAGCGAATCGCCCGAATGGGATGCGGCGGTGATGCGTGCGGTGGAGAAGGCCGAGATGCTGCCTCGCGATGTCGATGGCCGTGTACCGCCGGTGATCGTGATCCAGTTCTCACGGCGCGAGTAAGGCCTTGCAGCGCCAGCCTTAGGGCAGGACGCTGCGCAAGATGTCACGGTTTGGCGCGGATTGCATGCGCTGCAGGGACCACGGCCGTGACCCGTCATGCGAGCATGGCCACATGCCCGTGAACCCCTTC
>RGEP01000491.1 GCA_009918225.1 Betaproteobacteria bacterium
TGGGCTGTGTGTCTTTGTCTGAACACAGAACCACCAAGAGGTTGCTGACCATGGCGGCCCGACGCTCATCGTCGAGTTGAACGATCCCACGCTCGCTCAAGCCCTGGAGTGCTTCCTCCACCATGCTGACCGCGCCCTGCACAATCTTGCTGCGCGCACTCACCACTGCTTCTGCTTGCTGGCGCCTGAGCATCACTTGTGCAATTTCGGGCGCATAAGCCAGGTGGGACAGCTTGGCCTCCAGCACCTCCACACCCGCTTCACGAAAGCGGTCTTGCAGTTCGGTGCTCAAGGTCGTCAAGACGGCCCCTCCTTGCAACAAGGTGGGCTCCTCCGCACGCAAGTCTTCACCGAAGTCATAGGCGTACTGCGAGGCCAGGTAGCGCAAGGCAGCCTCGGCCTGAAGGCTGACATACGTCTCGAACTGGTCGACCTCGAACACCGCCTGTGCCGTATTGCGCACCCGCCAAACCACCACCGCACTGATCTCGACCGGATTGCCCCGTTTGTCATTGACCTTCAAGGTGGGCACGTTGAGGTTACGAGCCCGCAGGGAAATTTTGCGTTTGCTGATGAAAGGGTTGGCCCAACGCAGGCCTTCGCTTCGATCGGTGCCGCGGTAAGAACCAAACAGGGTGAGGATGGCCGCCTCATTGGGCTGCAGCATGTACAGGCCACACAACAGGAGGGTAGCCACCACCAGCGCGATGACCTTGATGGCCATACCCAGCGGGGTGTTGGTCGAGGCCGCCAGAGGAAAACTCAAGCAGGCGGACACGATCACGGCCGTGGACACGATGGCCACAAAGTAGCCCTGAACCGAGTGAAAGGCGCGTTCCTGCACGTGTTGTTCCATCGAGTGAGCCCTCTTGTTTGCAATCAAAATGATATCACTTTATCGAATCAACCCATCTCAAATGCCTCCACCTACCCGCTGTGCGAGATGGAGCAAACGCCAAGGGCGATGTAAGCATGATTGACTTAATGTTAAACATTGTTAACATTCTGTTTTTGGCTTCCATTTCAAAAAAACATGCCCATCCCTGAGCAATTCGCCCGTGTGTGGCTGGCCACCCTGCTGATCACCTACGGCATCTACTTCGCCCTGGTCCCCGGGGTGGACACAGGCTCCATGTGGAGCCAACTCTTGTCCTTCGGCATGACGGCGGTAGCCCAGGCGGTCATCATCGCGGTGGCCAGCGCCTGGATGGAACTGCGCCACCGCGGCGGGCCGCGGCGGGATGAGCGCGACCGCGCCAT
>RGEP01000492.1 GCA_009918225.1 Betaproteobacteria bacterium
GATCTGGGTCCACACTGGCCCGAAGGGCAGGCGCCCGTGTTGGGGCTGAACATCAGTTCCCTGGTGTTGCGCACAGCAGGCCCAGGCGCGCATGCGGCAGCAGATGACGCACCACTGGACGTCGAAGGACTGGCGCGATTCATTCGACAGCGGTGCGAGTCTGGCGAGTTTCGATTCGTTCTCATTCCCCATGTCACGTCCCGCAATGCCCATGGACATTTGGTGCACAACATTTCCGCACGCTCGGACGATGCGGTCTTGCTGGACCAGCTGATGCAACGCCTGGGAGATCTCAAGGGCGTGCGTCGCGTGCCCTGCTGGGATGCTGCGCGGCTGAAGTACGCCATCGCCAACTGCGACCTGTTCATCGGCGCCAGAACCCATTCGGTGATTGCCGCCCTGTCGAGTGCGGTGCCCACGGTGGCCCTGGCCTACAGC
Source organism: Betaproteobacteria bacterium (assembly GCA_009918225.1). Taxonomy (GTDB): domain Bacteria; phylum Pseudomonadota; class Gammaproteobacteria; order Burkholderiales; family Burkholderiaceae_C; genus RFTU01. Next base: position 439 of record RGEP01000492.1, read on the forward strand.
GTCAAGGCGCACGGCATTCATCGGGACTTGTTTGGGCACGAGTTGGGTGTACTGCCCATGCAGCGCTTGAGCGTACGGGCCTTGGGCGGCGCATTGGCTCAGTTGGCCCAGCGATCGGCGCAGGAACGGGCCCACTTGTTGAGGATCCTTCCCCTGTGGCGGTCCAGGGCGATGCAGGCTATGGAGCTTCTGCCCAACCCAGGTTCAGCTCTTGACTGCCAATCGCCATCGCCAAGCGTCTGATCCGAAGGTCATCGCCATCGTGGGCTGTGACCCCTCAGCACCGGGCGGCATCAGCCGCGTTATTGAGTTGGTAATGGGCAGCGCTTTGGCCCGCGCTTGGTGCCTGGTGATGGTGCCCACCTGGGTGGCAGGATCCAGGGGCCGGCGAATCGTGGCCTACCTGAAAGCCCTGGGGCGGGTTTGGGCGCTGGCCGCCGGTGGTCGCCTGCAGGCGGCCCACCTGCACATGGCTGCACGGGGCAGCTTTTGGCGCAAGTGGCTCCTGAGCCTGCCCCTGCCAACGCTGGGTGTGCCCTACATCGTGCACATCCACGATGGGTCCTTGCCGGATTGGCATGCAGCCTGTAGCCGACACACACAGCAACGGTTTGCGCACTTCCTTGAGCGCGCGGGTGCCGTGATCGCTCTGAGCCCTGCTTGGGTGAACACCCTCAAGCCCCTGGCGCCGCGCGCAAACTGGGTGGCCATTGCGAACCCCGTGGTTGCACCAGAGCCTTGGGGTCATCAAGCCTGTCCACACCACACGCGCGCCGCGCCTGGCCCGTTGAGGCCCGAAGACATCCGGGGATCGGTGCTGTT
>RGEP01000493.1 GCA_009918225.1 Betaproteobacteria bacterium
GTGCAGTTGGTCGGCAACCACGTCACCTCCACGGTGAACAACCCGATTGAGGCCGAGAGCCACTGGCGCGCCGGCAAGCTGCGCGCCCTGTGCGTCTTCGATGAGAAGCCCATGCCCTACAAGGCCAAGGTGACCGACAAGCAAAGCTGGGCCGATCTGCCCACCTGTGCCTCGGCCGGCTTGCCAGTGGACTACCTGATGTTGCGCGGCATCTTCATGCCCCCGGGCGTGACCCAAGACCAGGTGAACTTCTACCTGGAGCTGATGAAGAAGGTGCGGGCCACGCCCGAGTGGAAGGACTTCATGGAAAAGGGCGCCTTCAACCAGACCTTCATGAGCGGCCAGGAGTATGTCGACTGGCTGGGCAAGAACGAATTCCGCCACCGTGAACTGATGAAGGAAGCGGGATTCCTGGCCAAGTAAGCCGCTTCGATCCCGCCATGACGTCCACGATCGCTCTTCTTTGATTCAGAACCTATCCACGCCACCCTGGAGCTGCCCATGAACACCACCACGCTGAACCCCGGCATCGCACGGGACGCTGATGCGCCCGCAGCCGATGCGCCGCACGCACCGGCGCAGGCCCAGTCGCAAGAGGGCATCCGTGAATGGGGCCCCGAAATGGCGGTGGCCGGTTTCCTGATGTTCCTGGGCGCCCTGGTGGTGTTCGACAGCCTGCGCATGGGCGCGGGCTGGGCGGAGGACGGCCCGCAGTCGGGCTACTTTCCCTTCTACATCGGCCTGATGCTGCTGGCCTCCAGCGGCTTTGTGCTCTTCAAGGCCCTGGCCGCATGGATGGCCCGCGGTGAAGGGGGCGAGCAGCCCGAGCTGCTCACCCGCACCTTCGTGGGCCGTGATGAGTTGCAACTGGTGATGGCCATGTTGGTGCCGGCCACGCTGTATGTGGTGGCCATGGGCTTTGTGGGCCTGTACGCCTCGTCGGTGGTGCTGATTGCCTGGTTCATGCGGCGCCATGGTGGCTTCGGCTGGCCGCTGAGCGCCGCGGTGTCGGTGGGCGTGCCCCTGACGGTGTTCGTGGTGTTCGAGCGCTGGTTCCTGGTGCCCCTGCCCAAGGGTCCCCTGGAGGCCCTGCTGGGCCTGTGATGTTCGGCGGCTCTTTGCAGCCGCCTGTGAATGTGATGCTGCAGTAAAGCGGCGGCGCTGTCTGGTCGACAGGCCGCCCTGATTCCTTCGTCTGCAGCGCAAGCGCGCAGGCCTGAACCGGACCTGGCCATGGAAGAAATTTCCCTGTTGATGA
>RGEP01000494.1 GCA_009918225.1 Betaproteobacteria bacterium
GCGGCCATGGTGCGGTCCTGCACATTGCGGAACTCGTACATCACCGTGGTCAGCTCGCCCGGGTGCACCTGCAGCGAGCGCTGTGCGGGCTTGAAGTCCCAAGGCCCACGTGCGTTGGCGTCGAACTCCACCGTGATCAGGCGCGAACGGTCGACCTGGGTGTTGGCCATCAACTGCGCGGCCTGCTCGGGGGTGGACTGGCCAGAGCCCACGCGCTCGGACACCGACAGCACGTTGACGCCCAGGGCGTCGCACACCGCGCGGTAGATGGGCACCAGGGCGTAGCCAAAGCCGAACATCAAACCCGCAATGACCACGAGCTTGCCCACCATGCGCCGGTTGTCCAGGCGCAGGGCTTTGCTTTGTGCAGGTTCGCGGTTCATCAGGGCGGTTCGAATGCCGAAGGCGTTTGGGGCCTGGCCTTAGCGGCCAAGCAGGGTGATCTTCACCGCAAAGCCGATGGCAAAGGCCAAGGCCACCGTGGCCAGGATGAACCCCAGCCGACGGTTGGCGCGTTTCTGTTCGTCGCTCAGCATGATGGCTGGGGCTTGGCGTGGCAGCGCGGTGGGCCCGCTCAGCCGATCACCTTGGTGGCGGTAGCGTCAAGCTTGGGCGGCGTCTCGAAGGTGTGGAAGGGCGCCGGCGAGGGCACTTCCCACTCCAGGCCTTCTGCGGCTTCCCAGGGCTTCTGCGGAGCCTTCTCGCCCTTGCCCATCATCATGGGCAGCACAACGAAGACGAAGAAGTAGACCTGCATCAAGCCAAAGCCCAAGGCACCCACCGAGGCAATCGCGTTGAAGTCAGCGAACTGCATCGGGTAGTCGGCGTAGCGGCGGGGCATGCCGGCCAGGCCGAGGAAGTGCATCGGGAAGAAGGTGATGTTGAAGAAGATCAGCGAGCCCCAGAAGTGGATCTTGCCGCGGGTTTCGTTGTACATCACGCCCGTCCACTTGACCGAGAACAGCATCGGGGTCTCGAAGGTCATCGAGCCCTTCCACATGGTGGCGATCCAGTTGAACACCTTCACGCCCGTGGGCACCGCGATCAACATCGTGGCGTACATGAAGAACAGCTGTCCGGTCACCGGCATGCCGGTGGTGAACATGTGGTGCGCCCACACGATGAAGGACAGGATGGCAATCGAGGCGGTGGCGTACACCATGGAGGTGTAGCCAAAGAGCTTCTTGCGGGCGAAGGCCGGGATGATGGCGCTCACGATGCCGAAGGCCGGCAGGATCATGATGTA
>RGEP01000495.1 GCA_009918225.1 Betaproteobacteria bacterium
GGGTGGCTCACTCCATGAGCCTGTGACACCGCAAACTCTGTCCCATCCATCCCGGCACGGCACCACCGGCCACCCCATCACCCCCTGAACCGGAGCATTTCCATGGACGCACCCGTCAAAGCCCTGAACACCGAAAAGGCCAAAGCCCTGGCCGCCGCCCTGGCCCAAATCGAAAAGCAATTCGGCAAGGGCTCCATCATGCGCCTGGGCGAAGGCGAGGCGGTTGAAGACATCCAGGTGGTTTCCACCGGCTCCCTGGGGCTGGACATTGCGCTGGGCGTGGGCGGCCTGCCGCGCGGCCGCGTGATTGAAATCTACGGCCCGGAATCCTCCGGCAAAACCACGCTCACCCTGCAGGTGGTGGCGCAAATGCAGAAGCTGGGCGGCACCTGCGCCTTCATCGACGCCGAACACGCGCTGGATGTGCAGTACGCGCAGAAGCTGGGCGTCAACCTGCAAGACCTGCTCATCAGCCAACCCGACACCGGCGAGCAGGCCCTGGAAATCGTGGATTCGCTGGTGCGTTCCGGCGCGGTGGACCTGGTGATCGTCGACTCCGTGGCCGCCCTCACCCCCAAGGCCGAACTCGAAGGTGAAATGGGCGACTCCCTGCCCGGCCTGCAGGCCCGCCTGATGAGCCAGGCCCTGCGCAAGCTCACCGCCACCATCAAGAAGACCAACTGCACCGTCATCTTCATCAACCAGATCCGCATGAAGATCGGCGTCATGTTCGGCAGCCCGGAAACCACCACCGGGGGCAATGCCCTGAAGTTCTACGCCTCGGTGCGCCTGGACATCCGCCGCACCGGAAGCATCAAGAAGGGCGAGGAGGTGTCGGGCTGGCTGATGAGCAGGTCTTGCAGGTTCACGCCCAGTTTTTGCGCGTACTGCACGTCCAGCGCGTGTTCGGCATCGATGAAGGCGCAGGTGCCGCCAATGGCCTGCATTTGCGCCACGACCTGAAGGGTGAGGGTGGTTTTGCCCGAGGATTCCGGCCCGTAAATTTCGATGACGCGGCCACGGGGCAGGCCACCCACGCCCAAGGCAATGTCCAGGCCCAAGGAGCCGGTGGACACCACTTGGATGTCTTCGACGGCTTCGCCTTCACCCAGGCGCATGATGGAGCCCTTGCCGAACTGCTTTTCGATCTGGGCCAGGGCGGCGGCCAGGGCTTTGGCCTTCTCGGTGTTCAGGGCTTTGACGGGTGCATCCATGGAAATCTCCGGTTCGATTGA
>RGEP01000496.1 GCA_009918225.1 Betaproteobacteria bacterium
CTACATGGGGGCGCAAGGCGCGCTCATCGTGTACTGCCTGATCATTTGGTACTACGCCAAGCGCATGAACCAGCTCGACATCGAGCATGGTGTTGCTGAAGAAGAGGAGGATTGAACATGGCAGGACTCGCACCTGAGGCCGGTGGCGCCGCACCCGCGGTTTCACAAAAGGCCTTCAAGCAACAACTCAACAAGGTCTACGCCTGGTACACGGGGGGCTTCCTCGTGTTCGTCGTGGCCTTGGCCATCCTGGAGCAGATGGGTCTGCCCCGTAACTGGATCGGCTTCATCTTCCTGGTGGCCACCGTGCTGTTGTACGGCGGTATCGGCGTGATGAGCCGTACCAGCGATGCGTCGGAGTACTACGTGGCCGGGCGCCGCGTGCCGGCCGTCTACAACGGCATGGCCACGGGCGCCGACTGGATGTCGGCTGCGTCCTTCATCGGCATGGCCGGTACGCTCTACCTGACCGGTTACGGCGGCCTGGCCTTCATCATGGGCTGGACCGGCGGCTACTGCCTGGTGGCGCTGTTCCTGGCGCCCTACCTGCGCAAGTTCGGCCAGTTCACCATTCCCGACTTCCTGGGCGCTCGCTACGGCGGCAACCTGGCACGTCTGGTGGGCATCGTGATTGCCATCATCTGCTCCTTCGTGTACGTGGTGGCGCAGATCTACGGCGTGGGCCTGATCACCACGCGTCTGTCGGGCGTGGACTTCGGCATCGGCATCTTCCTGGGTCTGGGCGGCATCCTGGTGTGCTCGTTCCTGGGCGGTATGCGCGCAGTCACATGGACGCAGGTGGCGCAGTACATCATTCTGATCATCGCCTACCTGATCCCGGTGGTGTGGTTGTCCGTCAAGCAGACCGGCGTGCCCGTCCCGCAGGTCATTTACGGCCAGCAACTCCAGAAGGTGACCGAGCGCGAGAAGCAGCTGCGCGAAGACGCCAAGGAGAAGGAAGTCATCGCCATCTTCAAGGAGCGCGCTGACGCGGCCACCGCCAAGCTCAAGGACGTGCCGGCCGCCATGGCAGCCGACAAGGAAGCCGCTGAGAAGAAGCTGGCCGATCTGAAGGAAGCCAACGCCCCGGTGGCCGAGATCCAGGCTGCGCAAAAGGCGCTCGATTCGCTGCCGGCCACGGAAGCGGATGCGAAGAAGGCCTACACCGCAGCCAAGACGTCCAACGAGGCGCGTGCCCGTCCGCTGGCCGGCATGCCGGGCCATGCGACG
>RGEP01000497.1 GCA_009918225.1 Betaproteobacteria bacterium
GCAAACCTTGGCGCTGCAGGAGAAGGAGCACAACCGGGTGCTGGACCTGATGAAGCAGCAAACCTCGCGCATGGAAAGCCTTGTGTCGGACTTGCTGCTGCTGGCCACGCTGGAGGGCAGCCCCAAGCCGGCCATCGCCCAGTGGGTGCCCTTGGGGCCCTTGCTCCAGTCGGCCGTGTCTGACGGGCAGCACTTGTCGGGTGGGCAGCACGACCTGCTTTGTGGCTTGACACCCGAACAGGAGTTGGAGTTGGCTGTGGAAGAGCGCGAGATGGCCAGCGCCTTGGGCAACCTTGTCAGCAACGCTGTGCGCTACACCCCTGCTGGCGGCCGCATTGAGCTGCAGGCCAACCTGCGGGCCGACGGATACCTGGAGTTGAAGGTCATCGACAACGGCATCGGGATCGAGCGCCATCACCTGCCGCGCATCACCCAGCGGTTCTACCGTGTTGACAAGAGCCGCTCGCGCGCCACGGGTGGCACCGGGCTGGGTTTGGCCATCGTCAAGCACGCCATCACCCGATACGGGGGCGAGTTGTTGGTGGACAGCACGCCCGGGGAGGGTTCGTGTTTCACCCTGACGCTGCCACCGGCCCGTGTTCGGGTGGTGGGAGCCGAGCTGCTCCCGTCACCCGGCTTCATGCCTTCTTCACCAAGCTGAAACGCTGGCGTCATCGAGCCCCTGCAGCATTGCGGTTGCAGACTAGGAGCTCGACATGCAACAACTGGCATCGCACCATGCGGCTCAATTGGCCGCGCCGACGCTCGTCAAGACTGGAAACGACCTGACAGTCTCATGGGTCCGCCACCAGGATGAGCTCAGGGCCGCACAGCGCCTCCGGTACCAAGTGTTCCACGGCGAATGGGGCGCCAGACAGCTGTCTGAGCCATCAGGCCTGGACCATGACGCGTTTGATGAGCACTGCGAACACCTGATCGTCTCCTTGGCTGAAAGTGCCGACGCGCCGGCGCAAGTGGTGGGAACGTACCGTGTGCTGTTGCCGGATGCCGCGCGGCGGGCTGGACGCTACTACACCGACACGGAGTTTGACCTGACGGCGCTGGAGCCCCTGAAGCCCACCATGGCCGAGCTGGGTCGTTCCTGTATTGCCGCGCCATGGCGCACGGGCGGGGTCATCCTGATGCTGTGGACGCACCTGATTCGCTTCTTGAGCGATAACGGCGTTGAGCGCGCGATCGGCTGTGCCAGCGTTCCCATGCCCGATGGCG
>RGEP01000498.1 GCA_009918225.1 Betaproteobacteria bacterium
ATGGAATGCGGGCTTCATTGCCTCGCCTTTCCCGTTTCGAGCGCCATCGATGTAGTGTTGCAGCGTCTGTGTGATGGCATTGACTTCTTCAACATATGTGGGCTGAGACATGTTCATTCCTTTGCTGTGGGAAGGCGATGCTGATCTGCAGTAAGACAAGTCTCGTTTACTGGTGGGCTTTGGTCAAGTTGACGAAGCCGGAGTCGGGGTTGGCGATGTTCGGGAGGTATGGTGGGACGCACTGGACATGAAGATCCAGGTTTCTGTCCATCAACCGCAGAGTCTGATGGATTGACACACAAAAAGATTTCTTTGCCCGATGCCGAGGGACTCCTTACTCGGCCTTCGAACCTATCACGGCTGATCCCTGTGGCAATCCATCTGGACTCCTGAGGATGGCCGCATGACCTTTAAGTTTGATAGGAGCCCCAGACTTGTGGATGAAGGGCAGCACCACATCCTTTTTCAAAGCGAATCCGGTGACGATGGCTTGTGACCTGGTGAAGCAATTCCCGTGGACCTGCTGCATGTCCGCAGGAATGACCAAATTGGCATGCTGACCAATGGCCTCTTCAGCTTTAAAGCCAAGCGTCACCTCTGCAGCCTTATTCCAATAGTTGATGATTCCATCTCTATCGACTGAAATCACCACATAAGAAATGTTTTCAATCAGGGATAGGCTGGTTGTGCCGTCAAAAGGGGTCATCTTGAAATCCTTTGGTGATGGTCATCGACCCATCAGATCGCCTAAGACTCTTCGCTGGGAGACTGCGCGCTGTCAGTTCTGAGGGGGTGGCGCCAATCCGGAGGTGCGTCAACCCCGTAGGGCAAATCCAAAGCCATCGCTGCCGTACAAGTCGCGAGGAAGTCAGCAGCGATTGCCGAAGGCAGATGCGGCATGCGCATGTCTCCAGAAGTCATCATCTCCAGACGACAACGAGCTTATCAGGGGATGTCCCAGCCTCTACGTCCCGAACGTAGCGCTCTACCAGAGCCGAGCCACATCCCGCTGAACCCGGTAGTGGAGCAGGGTGGGCATCCTGCTAAGCGCAGACTTCGCTAAGTACTGTTGTGATGAGTGGGTGGTGTCATGGGGAGATGTTTGGGCGCGGTCAGCGATCCGGACAGTACGATTTAAGCTTTCGTTCGCTTTCATCCTAAGAAATACCCTGCTTCACGGTGTAGCGTAGTGGTGAGGCGCGTTTTGGCTCTCAACCTTTGAACAGTCGC
>RGEP01000499.1 GCA_009918225.1 Betaproteobacteria bacterium
CATGGGAGGTAACCACGGACCGTCGGTCACCTTGCCGGCCTGCAGGTCTTTCCTGGACCGCTACCCCAAGGCCGAGCTGATTCTGGTGGGAACCGAAACGGCCCTGGCCGCAGCCCGTGCTTGGCCCCGAACCACCTGTGTGGTGGCCACCGAAGTGGTGACCATGGACGACCCCGTCGAGGTGGCGTTGCGCAAGAAGCGCGATTCGTCCATGCGCGTGGCCATCACCCAAGTCAAAGTGGTCCCAGCCGAAGGAGGCGCTGCCACAGAGCCTTCCGCAATAGGGCCGTCTTCAACGGGGTCTGCTGCACCCGCAGCCCACGCTTGCGTGTCAGCAGGCAACACCGGTGCCTTGATGGCCTTGGCCCGCTATGTGTTGAAAACCCTCGACGGCATCGACCGCCCGGCCATTGCCACGGTGATGCCCACACAGGCCGACGGCTACACCACGGTGCTGGACCTGGGCGCCAACGTCGACTGCAGCGCCGAACACCTGCTGCAATTTGCCCTGATGGGCAGCGCCCTGGTCACCGCCACCGCCGAGCGGCTGCGGGCGGCGCACGCCGCGGGCCACCTGAACTTCCATGGCAATGTGGAAGGCAACGACATCTACAAAGGCACCACCGACGTGGTGGTGTGCGACGGTTTTGTGGGCAATGTGCTGCTCAAGACCTCTGAAGGGCTGGCGGCCATGTTGAGCCAGTTCATCAAACAAGAATTCACCCGCAACGCCTACAGCAAGCTGGCCGCGCTGGTTGCGCTGCCGGTGCTCAACCATTTCAAGCGCCGCGTGGACCACCGCCGCTACAACGGCGCGGCCTTGCTGGGCCTGCGCGGCCTGGTGTTCAAGAGCCATGGCTCGGCCGACGCCTACGCCTTTGAACATGCCCTGCGCCGCGCGCATGACGCGGCGCGCAACCAATTGCTGCAGCGCGTGGAAGCGGGCATTGCCGCGGCCGTGGCGCAGGCTGCGGCCGCTTCAGTCGCTGCCTCGGCTGCAGTCAACGAAGCGGTCACGGCAGCAGCCCCCGCCGCAGCCAGCGCTGAATGACCTTGCCCGTGAACGCCCCCCGCACCAGCCGCACGAGCCGAATCGCAGGCACCGGCAGCTACCTGCCCCCGCGCCGCTTGAGCAACGCCGAGCTGGCCGCGCAACTGGCGCAGCAGGGCATTGAAACGTCTGACGAGTGGATCGTCGAGCGCACCGGCATCCGGGCGCGGCACTTCGTT
>RGEP01000500.1 GCA_009918225.1 Betaproteobacteria bacterium
TGAACAAGCGCCACAGGTCAAGGTCGAGGCCGGTGTGTCCACGGCTTTCGGTTGCACCCTGCAGGGCGCTGTCAACGAGACCCATGTGCTGAACCTGGCGCAGGCCCTGGCCGAAGCGGGTGTGGACGACATCGGCCTATCCGACACCACGGGCATGGCAGACCCCGCCGCGGTGCGGCGGCTGTTCAAGGGCCTGCAGCAAGCCGTGGGCGAGAAGGCCGGTGCGGCCCACCTGCACAACACCCGGGGCCTGGGTCTGGCCAATGCACTCGCGGCTTACGACGTTGGCGTGCGCACCTTCGACAGTTCACAAGCCGGCCTGGGCGGCTGCCCCTATGCACCAGGGGCATCGGGCAATGTGGTGACCGAAGACCTGGTGTTCATGTTTGAGGCGATGGGCGTGCACACGGGCGTGGACCTGGCGCGCCTGATGCAGGCCCGCGAAGCTCTGCGTGCCGGCCTGCCCCATGAGCCGCTGTACGGCATGACACCCGAAGCGGGATTGCCCGCCCATTTCCAGCCGACCCCAGGCCCAGCTCGGGCGGGCCTCACCCCATGAGCACCAACCAAACCCTGCCGCTCAGCGGCATTCGAGTTGTCGAATTCACCCACATGGTGATGGGGCCCAGCTGCGGCCTGGTGCTGGCCGACTTGGGTGCCGAGGTCATCAAGGTCGAGCCGATCAAAGGAGACGCCACCCGCCGCCTCCTGGGCTCGGGCGCGGGCTTTTTCGCAGCCTTCAACCGCAACAAGCACAGCCTGGCGGTGAACATGGACGATGCGCGCGGCCGGGAGGTGGTGTTGCGCTTGGTGGCCCAAGCCGATGTGTTCAGCGAAAACTTCAAGGCCGGCGCCCTCGACAAATGGGGCCTGTCCTACGCGGCCCTTTCGGGCCTGAACCCGCGGCTGGTGTACGTCTCGCACAAGGGTTTCCTGCCCGGGCCCTACGAACACCGCACCGCGCTGGACGAAGTGGTGCAGATGATGGGCGGTTTGGCCTACATGACCGGCCCCGAGGGCCGACCACTGCGCGCGGGATCCAGCGTAAATGACATCATGGGGGGCTTGTTCGGCGCCATCGGCACCATGGCTGCGCTGCGCCAGCGCGACGCCACCGGCCGTGGCAGCGAGGTGCAGAGCGCCCTCTTTGAAAACAACGTCCTGCTCATGGCCCAGCACATGATGCAGTTCGCCTTGACCGGACAAGCCGCAGCGCCGATGCCCAGCCGC
>RGEP01000006.1 GCA_009918225.1 Betaproteobacteria bacterium
GCCGACGAGCCCACCACCGCCCTGGATGTGACCATTCAGCGCCAGATCCTGGAGCTCGTCGGCAAGCTCAAGAACAAGATGAAGATGAGCGTGCTGTTCATCAGCCACGACCTGGGCGTGGTCGGTGAAATCGCCGACCATGTGGTGGTGATGCGCAACGGCATCGTGCGCGAGCAGGGTCCCGTGGCGCGCATCTTCAGCGCGCCGCAAGACGACTACACCAAGGCCTTGCTGGCCTGCCGCCCCAGCCTGACCGAGAACCCTGCGCGGCTGATGGTGATCGACGAGCACATCGCAGCCACCAAGGCTGCTGCCGAAGGGCGCGAAGCCGCCAGCGCCCGCGTGGCCAAGGCCAAAGACCCGAATGCCCCCGTGGTGCTGGAGGTGAAGTCGCTCTTCAAGAGCTTCTACCTCAAGCAAGGCCTGTTCGGCACCCGCGAATTCAAGGCGGTGCAGAACGTCAACTTCAAGCTGCGCAAGGGACACACCTTGGGCGTGGTGGGCGAGTCGGGCTCGGGCAAGACCACCATGGGGCTGACCCTGCTGCGCTTGCACGAGCCCACGGGTGGCGAGGTGATCTTTGACGGCAAGAACCTGCTGACCCTGTCGGCCCAGGAACGCCAAACCATGCGCCGGCGCATCCAGGTGGTCTTCCAAAATCCCTATGCCAGCCTGAACCCCCGCTTCACCATCGGCCAGACCTTGGTGGAGCCCATGGAGATCCACGGCATTGGCAACAGCACCGAAGAACGCGAACAGGTGGCGCGCGAGCTGCTGCAGAAGGTGGGCCTGGACGACCGCGCCTTCGGCAAGTACCCGCACGAGTTCTCGGGTGGCCAGCGCCAGCGCATCGCCATCGCGCGTTGCCTGACCCTCAAGCCCGAGGTGCTGGTGCTGGACGAGGCTGTTTCGGCGCTGGACGTGAGCGTGCAGGCCCAGGTGCTCAACCTGCTCAAAGACCTGCAAGACGAGTTCGGCCTGAGCTATGTCTTCATCAGCCACGACCTGGCCGTGGTGCGCTTCATCTCCGACGAGGTGTTGGTGATGAAGGACGGCGTCGTGGTCGAACAGGCCAGTGCCGAGGAAATCCTGCACCACCCCCGCGAGGACTACACCAAGCGACTGCTGGGCGCCATCCCGCGCGGCTACCAAGCAGCCTGAGCCTGATCGCCGAACGCAAGCCATGACGCTGGCGACTTGGCTTGCGTTCTTCGCGGCATCGTGGGCGATCAGCATCTCGCCGGGTGCCGGCGCTTTGGCGGCGATGACCTCAGGCCTGAACCACGGCCTCAAGCGCGGCCTTTTGACGGTGCCTGGGCTGATCCTGGGCATCTGGACCCAGCTGCTGATCGTGGGGGTGGGCTTGGGCGCTTTGGTCGCGGCGTCCACCACCGCCTTCGAGTGGGTGCGCTGGAGTGGCGTGGCCTACCTTGTTTACCTGGGGATCCAGCAGTGGCGCATGCCGCCGCGCGACTGGGCCGCCGCTGAAAGCGCCGTTCATCGCAGCACCTGGACCATGGTCACCAGCGCCTGGGCCCTCAACGCCGTCAATCCCAAAGGCACGGTGTTCTTCTTGGCCGTGGTGCCGCAGTTCTTGGACCTTGCGCAGCCCCTGCTGCCCCAGTACCTCATCATCGGCCTGACGCTGAGCTTCACGGACCTGGTGGTGATGACGGGCTACACCGCCCTGGCCGCGCGTGTGCTGCGCGCCCTGAGGTCACCGCAGCAGCAGCGGCTGCTCAACCAGCTCTTCGGCGGCCTCTTTGTGTTGGCCGGCCTGATGCTGGCGCTGTTTCAACGCTGAAGTCCACCGCCCTCTTTCAAGGTCCACACCATCGCCATGCTCCACCGCACCACCCCCCTGCTGCGCAGCTTCAACGAAGCCCAGGCCCGCGCCTTCTACCTCGACTACCTGGGGTTTCGCGTTTTGTTCGAACACCGCTTCCACGAGGGTGCGCCGCTGTACATGGGCATCGTTCGCGACCAATGCGAGTTGCACCTGTCTGAACACCATGGCGATGCCTGCCCCGGCAGCTCCATGCGAATCGCGGTAAGCGACGTGGATGCCCTGTGTGCCGAGTTGCGCGCCAAACCCTATGCGCACGCACGGCCAGAGGTCCAGGAGATGCCCTGGGGCACGCGCGACTTCACGGTCACCGACCCCTTTGGCAACCGGCTGACCTTCACGACCGCCGTGAGCACCTGAGAACTATTGCGCAGCGCACGACTCTGAAGCTGCAAGCCCCCGGGTCCTGTTGCGCGACCCGCCTCCACCACCAGCCCACCCCATCGATGATCCCCAACAGCGACCGCCCAGCTGCCCCACCCACCGCCAGCGCCACTCGGGCTGTGGCCCTGGGTTTGGCCGTGGGTGCAGCGCTGTGTGTCTCGCTGTTGGCGGGCTGCGCCACCACGCCGCCGCTGGCTGCCGACGGCTGGCAGCAGCAAACCCTGCCGGGCAAGCCCAACACCCACTACCGCTGGACCCAAAAAGAAGGCCGCACCGCGCTGCAAGCCGATTCACAGCAGTCCGCCAGCCTGTGGCGAAAGCGGCTTGATCCGGCCGAGCCCGCACCCCAGCAGGTGCGCTTTTCCTGGTGGGTGCAGGACCTGATTCCCCAAGCCTCGGTGGCGCAAGCCCACCTTGAAGATTCGCCTGCACGGGTGGTGTTCGGCTTTGACGGCGACCGCCAGCGCCTGTCCGCGCGCAACCGCAACCTCTTCGATCTGGCTGAAACCCTGACAGGTGAGGCCCCGCCCTTTGCCACGCTGATGTACGTGTGGGACCCGGCCCTGCCGGTGGGCACGGTGGTGGTGAACCCGCGCACCGACCGCATCCGCAAGATCGTGGTGGATTCAGGCCCGCAGCACCTGCGCAGCTGGCGGGACCATCAACGCAATCTGGCCGAAGACTTCCGCCGCGCCTTCAATGAAGAACCCGGCGCCCTGGTGTCGGTGGCCGTGATGAGCGACAGCGACAACACCAAGAGCCAGGCTCGCAGCTGGTTTGGGCCTGTGCAGTGGGGCGTGGCCAAGCCCTGAAGCGCAGGGCCCGTGACTCAATCCGCAGCACCGCTGCCCGCAACCGCATCGCCCGAGCCCGCCGGGGTAGGCCCGAGCGCCCTGGGCTTACTGCGCGATTTCGATCTTCGCTTCCCGAATCACCCGGGCCCACTTCGCCGTTTCCACCTTGGTGCGTTCGGCCAGTGCTGAAGGCGGCCCCGGCTCGGTGATGAAGCCGATGTTGGCAAAGCGTTCCTGCACATCGCGCGCAGCGGCGCCGGCATTGAAGGCAGCGTTGAGCCGCGTGATCAGCTCCGTCGGTGTGCCCGCAGGGGCAAAGGCCGCGAAGTAGGCGATCAGCTCGTAGTCCTTCATCCCCAAGGCTTCGTTCACGGTGGGCAGGTCGGGCACAGCAGCCGAGCGCTTCATCGAGGTCACCGCCAGGCCCTTGATCTTGCCCGCACGCACCTGCGGCACCGTCACGGCAAAGTCGGCGGTGAACATCATCACCTGACCGCCGATGAGGTTGGTCATCGCATCAGGCCCACTCTTGAAGGGAATGTTGGTCATCTTGATGCCGGCCATGCTGGCCAGCATCTCAGAAGACACGAGCTGCGAGGTGCTGGCGCTGGCAAAGGTGATGTGCCCGGGCGGCTTGCTCTTGGCCAGGTCCACCAGGTCTTTCAGGGTGCGCACCGGCACGTCGTTGTTCACCGCCACGATCAGCGGCACCTGCCCCAAATACGCCACCGGCGCAAAGGCCGTGTCTTGGTCGTAGGGCAGGCTCTTGACCAAGGACTTCAGCGCCGCATTGGTGCTGTTGGTGCCGATCAACAAGGTGTAACCGTCAGGCGCGGCCTTGGCCACTTCAGCTGCACCCAGCATGCCATTGGCGCCCGGGCGGTTTTCCACCACCACCGTGGCGCCCAATGACTCGCCCACCTTCTGCCCGAAGGCACGGGCCACTTGGTCGGTGGCGCTGCCCGCGGCAAAGGGCACGACAAAGCGAATGGGCTTGCCGCCCGGCCAGGCGGTCTGCGCCTGCACCAAGCCAGGCGCCAGCCCCAGTGGAGCCGACAAGGCCACCAGGGCCAACAGCGTCCAGCCGCGGCGCTGTAGGCCGCGCAGGCCAAGGCGGTGAAGGGCTCTATTCATGGGTCGTGTCTCTCCAAAGCATGGCAGGTTGATCGTCCTCGGCGCTCACAAAGGCGTCAGCTGGGCTTGGCCAGCCCCAGCTTTTCAACCAAAGCCTTCTCACGCCGGAAGGTCTCTTCCGCAAAACGCAGGTACTGCTGCGGGTTCATGTGCATGAGGGCTTGGTCGTAACGCGCCAGGACTTCCACATGGGAGGGCTGCTCCATGGCCTGTTTGAACACATCGTGGATGCGCTGCACCAAGGCCGGGTCCATCCCCTTGGGCCCGGCAAGGCCATAGGGCGAGGCCTGCACCAGGGGAATGCCCAACTCCGTGAGGGTGGGCACGTCGGGGAACTTGGGCAGGCGCTGCGCGCCCCAGGTGTTGAGCACCCGCAGCCGCCCACTGGCCACATGGGGCGCAAAGCCGGTGGAGTCTGCCGCCGCCATGATCTGCCCGCCCAGGATGGCCTGCATCAGGTCGGCGCTGCCCTTGAAGGGAATGTGGTTGAGCTCCACGCCCACGCGCTGCGCAATGTCTTCCATGGTCAGGTGCGGGCTGGTGAGCACCCCGGTCGACCCATAGGACAGGCGGCCCGGGTTGGCTTTGGCGTAGGCCACAAAGTCGGCCCAGGTCTTGATGGGCGAATCGGTGGGCACCACCAAGCCAAAGGCATAGCCGGTCACGCCGATGATGTAGCTCAGGTCCTTGAGCGGGTCCCAGCTCATCTTCTGGGTGTAGGGCATGCGAAACACGCCCAGTGGCACCTGGGCCAGGGTGTGGCCATCGGGCCGGGACTGTTGCATTTGCTGCGCCGGCAGTGTGCCGCCGGCACCGGGCCGGTTTTCCACCACCACGGTTTGTCCCAAGAGGCGAGAGGCGTTCTCGGCCAGCACCCGCATGGTGATGTCGGTGGGCCCACCGGCGGGAAAGGCGATCATCAGCTTGATGGCTTGGCTGGGCCAAGCACCCTGTGCGCGAACAGCGGCAGAAAGAGGTCCCAACAAGCTGGCAGCAGCTGCTTGAACCAGGACGCGGCGTCGAATCATGGCGTACTCCGAACCTAAACCCGTGAAAACCCCGTGAGGATCGTCCCGGTGTGAAGTCCCTGCAACTCGGGCTTGCCCTGCCTTCTGGGGCACACTTGGTCTTCTCATCCGGAGGTTCTATGCGTCCCATGCTCCAACGCCGCCGATGGCTGCTGGCCACGGCCAGCCTTCCCATCGCAGGCCTGCCGGCATTGCTGGCGGGCACGGCCCAGGCCCAAAGCAGCTGGCCCAGCAAGCCGGTGCGCATCGTGGTGCCCTTTGCCGCGGCCGGCACCACCGACATCCTGGCCCGTGCCATGGCACCTGAATTGCAGCGGGCCTTCGGCCAGGCCTTCGTGGTGGAGAACAAGCCCGGTGCAGGCGGCAATGTGGGCGCGGCTGACGTGGCCAAGTCGCCCAACGACGGCTACCACCTGCTCATGGGCACCGTGGGCACGCACGGCATCAATGCCGCGCTCTATCCCAAGCTGCCCTATGACCCCATCAAAGACTTTGTGCCCGTGACCCTGGTGGCCGGCGTGCCCAATGTGCTGGTGGTCAACCCGGCCATGGCCCAGCGCCACAACATCAACACCGTGGCCGACCTCATCCGCTATGCCAAGGCAAACCCGGGCAAGCTGAACATGGCCTCCAGCGGCAACGGCACCTCCATTCACCTGGCCGGCGAACTCTTCAAGAGCATGACCGGCACCTTCATGGTCCATTTCCCGTATCGAGGCTCGGGCCCGGCCCTCATCGACCTGATGGCCGGCAACACCGATGTCATGTTCGACAACCTGCCCTCATCGATCCCGCACATCCGCAGCGGCCGGCTCAAGGCCCTGGCCGTGACCAGCGCGGTGCGTTCGGCCGCCCTGCCCGACGTGCCCACGGTGGAAGAAGCCGGCGGAGCCGCCCTCAAAGGCTATGAAGCCTCGAGCTGGTTCGGCCTGCTGGCGCCTGCGGGCACGCCGATGGACGTCGTCAACCGCATCCAGCAAGAAGCCGCCAAGGCCATGGGCACCCCGGCCCTCAAGGAACGCCTGCAAGCCCAAGGGGCCATCCCAAGCGGCATGACCAGCGCCGAATTCGCCCGCCACATCGATGCCGAAACCCGCAAGTGGGCCCAGGTCGTGAAGGTCTCGGGCGCCACGGTGGATTGAACGCTTCAGCCTCGCCTCTATGTTTCGCCAACACTACCTCGACCACGCCGAACTCCTCGCACAAGTCCAGCAATGGGCACAGGCCTATCCCGGCCTGGTGCACCTGTCCAGCCTGGGCACCAGCGCCCAAGGGCGCGACATTCCCCTCATCACCATCGGCCCAGACCCGCAGCGCATTCGCCCGGCGGTATGGGTGGACGGCAATATGCACGCCAGCGAGGTCTGCGGCTCCAGCGTGGCCTTGGCCATTGCCGAAGATGTGATCGGCATTCACCAAGGCAAGAACGAAGCCGGTGGCAAGCCCCTGCCCGCCCACCTGGCACAGGCCATCCGCGAGAGCCTGTTCTACGTGGTGCCGCGCATCTCGCCCGATGGCGCTGAAGCCGTGCTCAAGACCGGCCGCTATGTGCGATCCAGCCCGGTCAACGACCGCAGCAACCTGGGCCACGCCTATTGGAAACACCAGGACCTCAACGGGGACGGCAAGGCCGGCTACATGCGGGTTCAAGACCCGCACGGCGAATTGGTGGAGCTGCGGGGCCATGATGGGCAGCCCCTGAGCCCGCCGGTGATGGTGCCGCGCCTGGCCGAAGACGAAGGCCCCTACTACAAGCTCTACCCCGAAGGCCTGATTGAGAACTTCGATGGTCGGCACATTCCTGGCCATCACTTCCTCAACGACAACCTCTACGACTTCAACCGCAACTTCCCCTACCACTGGGCACCCGAGCCGCAGCAAATGGGCGCGGGGCACTACCCCGGCAGCGCGCCGGAAACCCGAGCGGTGATGGACTTCGCCACGCGGCACCCGCACATCATGGTGTGGATGAACCTGCACACCTTCGGTGGCGTGCTGATCCGGCCGCTGGGCGACAAGCCCGACTCGAAGATGAACCCCGGCGACCTGGCCATCTACCGCCAGGTTGAAGAGTGGATGACCGAGCACACCGGCTATGCCACGGTCAGCGGGTACCACGAGTTCCTGTACGAGCCCGACAAGCCGCTGCACGGCGACCTGTCCGACTACGCCTACTACCAGCGCGGTGCCTTGGCCTATGTGGTCGAACTGTGGGACCTGTTCCATCAATTGGGCATTGAGCGCAAAAAGCCCTTTGTGGACCACTACAGCCGGCTCACCCGCGACGACCTGCGCAAGCTGCACGCCTTTGACCGCGAGCACAACGCCGGCCGCATCTTCAAGCCCTGGAAGAAGATTCAACACCCGCAAATCGGCGAGGTGGAGGTGGACGGCTACGACCCGCGCGTGGGCGTGTGGAACCCGCCCTATGAGCGCCTGGCCCAGACCTGCGAGCAGCAAAGCGCTGCGTTCCTGCGCGTGGCGGCGCTCACTCCGCGGCTGTCGCTGGAGGTGCTGTCGCAAACCCGCCAGGGCTCACTGACCCAAATCGAGCTCAAGCTCAGCAACCACGGCTACCTGGGCAGCGCAGGCCTGCCCTCCGCCTTGCAGCTGCCCTTGTCTGAACCCTTGCGCGCCAGCTGGGTCTGCACCGGCACCACCGTGGTGTCACCCGCGGAGTCCGTGCTGCAGTTGGGCCATCTGGAAGGCTGGGGCAACGGCCTGCATGGGGGCCCGGGCATCTTCGCGCCCTGGACCCGCGGCAACACCCACGAGCGCCGATTCATGCTGATGGTCGACGGCTCGGGCAGCATCACCGTCACCGTGGGCAGCAGCCGCACCGGCGCGGTGAGCTGCGTGGTTCGCGTGTAGCGCTCGGCTTCAGCCCTGGGCTGCGTTCAGGGCATCCCGGGTCTGCCGGGCCACCGCGCGCGCCGCGGGCGCGAAGTCGTCGCCGCTGGATGCATACAGGACGGCTCGCGAGGAATTCACGATCAAGGCACCGCCCGGCCGCGCAGCCGCCTTGACGGTGGCAGCAGCATCACCGCCCTGAGCGCCCACCCCTGGCACCAACAGCGGCAAGGTGGGTGCCAGCTCTCGAACCCGTGCCAGTTCAGCGGGATAAGTGGCGCCCACCACCAAGCCCAATTGCCCGCTGCGGTTCCAGGGGCCTGCGGCCAAACGCGCCACATGCTCATACAACAGGCTGCCATCGGCCAGGCGCTGAGCCTGCAGGTCCGAGCCACCTGGGTTGGAGGTGCGGCACAGCAGGATCAAGCCCTTGTCGGCATAGGACAGGTACGGCTCGATGGAGTCAAAGCCCATGAACGGCGAGAGCGTCACCGCATCGGCTTGATAGCGCACAAAAGCCTCCCGCGCATATTGCTCGGCCGTACTGCCGATGTCTCCACGCTTGGCGTCCAGGATGACCGGCACCTCCGGTGCATTGCGCTTGATGTAGGCCATCAGCCGCTCGAGTTGGTCTTCTGCACGGTGTGCCGCGAAATAGGCAATCTGCGGTTTGAAGGCGCACACCAGGTCTTTGGTGGCATCCACGATGGCAGCACAGAAATCGAAGATCCGCTCGGGGTCCCGGTTCCAGGCCACGGGGAACTTTGCGGGCTCCGGGTCAAGCCCCACACACAAGAGGGAGCGCTGGCGCTGGGCCACCGCATCGAGCATTTGGGTGAACTTCATGGTCAGCGTCCTGCAGAAACCGTGGTGGGGCCTCAGATGCGCCGCGCCAGGGCTGCTGCGGCACCGGTATAGGCGGCGGGCGTCAGGGCCTTGAGCCTTGCCTTCTCGCTCTCGGGCAAGGCCAGGCCATCAATGAAGGTGGCCATGGCCTCGGGCGTGATCGCCTTGCCGCGCGTCAGGGCCTTGAGTTGTTCATAGGGGTTGGGCAGCCCGTGGCGGCGCATCACGGTTTGAATGGGCTCGGCCAGCACCTCCCAGGCTGCATCCAGGTCGGCGGCCAAGGCAGCCTCGTTCACCTCCAGCTTCAGAAGGCCGCGCTGCAGGCTGTCCCAGGCCAGCACCGCGTAGCCCAGGGCCACGCCCATGTTGCGCAGCACGGTGGAGTCGGTCAGGTCACGCTGCCAGCGTGAAATCGGCAGCTTCTGCGACAGGTGGGTAAGCATGGCGTTGGCCAGGCCCAAATTCCCTTCGGCGTTTTCAAAGTCGATCGGGTTGACCTTGTGCGGCATGGTGCTGCTGCCGATCTCGCCTTCCTTGGTCTTTTGCTTGAAGTAGCCCAGGGAGATGTAACCCCAGACATCGCGCGCGAAGTCGATCAAGATGGTGTTGCAGCGGGTGACGGCATCGAAGAGCTCGGCCATGCCGTCATGCGGCTCGATCTGAATCGTGTAGGGGTTGAAGCTCAGGCCCAGGCGTTCTTCCACCACGCCGCGCGCAAACCGCTCCCAGTCGAAATCGGGCCACGCGGCCAGGTGCGCGTTGTAGTTGCCCACGGCGCCGTTCATCTTGGCCGGCAGGGGCACCTGGGCGATGCGCTCGCGCGCCAGGCGCAGCCGCGCCACCACATTGGCCACTTCTTTGCCCACCGTGGTGGGGCTGGCGGTTTGGCCATGGGTGCGGCTGAGCATGGGCACTTCGGCCTGCGCATGTGCCATGCCCTGCAGGTGCGCCAAGATGCCGTCCAGCGCAGGCAAGATCACCTGCTCCCGCGCAGCCTTGAGCATCAAGGCGTGGCTGGTGTTGTTGATGTCTTCGCTGGTGCAGGCAAAGTGCACGAACTCCGACGCCGCCTGCAACTCGGCCGAGGCCTTCAGGCGCTCCTTGATCCAGTACTCCACCGCCTTCACATCGTGGTTGGTGGTCTTCTCGATGTCCTTGATGGCCTGCGCGTCGGCTTCAGAAAACCGCAGCGCCAAGCCCCGCAGCAAACCTCGCGAGGCCTCGCTCAGCGGCTTGAATTCCTCAAAGCCCGCATCGCTCAGGGCGATGAACCACTCCACTTCCACCTGCACGCGCCGGTGCATCAGGCCAAACTCCGACAGCAGCGGGCGCAAAGCGGCCACCTTGGGCGCGTATCGGCCGTCCAGAGGGGAAAGGGCAGTCAGGGCGGAGAGGTTCATGAGCAGGACGCCGGCGGGTAATCCTCAATTTTAGGCGGCCCGGCTTGAAGGAAGATGGCGCCAGTCTCGGCAACGGCCGGCCAGGCCCGTGTCCTGGCCACTCCGGTCCGCATCGCCTCGCATCCACCCATCCCAGTTCCCACCATGTCCAAGACCTCTGAACATCAGGCCAGCCCCTCCCTTTCTGCTGAATATGCCGGCGTGCACCGGCTCGACCACCCGCTGATCCAGCACAAGCTCACGCTGCTGCGCGAGAAGGACCGCAGTTCCTCGAGCTTTCGGCGCCTGCTGCAGGAAGTCAGCCTGCTCATGGCCTACGAGGTCACCCGCGACATGCCCACGCAACTCGTGGAGATTGAGACGCCCCTGGAGCGCATGCAGTCGCCGGTGATCGATGGCAAGAAGACGGTGTTCGTGGTCATCATGCGGGCGGGTGCGGGTTTGCTCGACGGCATGCTCGATGTGGTGCCCAGCGCCCGGGTTGGCCATGTGGGCCTGTACCGCGACCCCCAAACCCTGCAGGCGGTGGAGTACTACTTCAAGATGCCTGCGGGCATGCCCGAGCGCGACGCCATCGTGCTGGACCCCATGTTGGCCACCGGCCATTCAGCCGTGGCGGCCGTTACGCGGCTCAAGGCCACCCGCCCGCGGTCGATCCGCTTCGTGTGCCTGCTGGCCGCGCCAGAGGGCCTGCGCACCTTCCACGCGGCGCACCCCGATGTACCCGTGTACACCGCCGCCATCGACCGGCAACTCAACGACCACGGCTACATCGTGCCGGGCCTGGGCGACGCCGGGGACCGGATCTACGGCACGAAGTAGCCCTGCACCAGGGGCGCGGGGTCCACGGTCTCCTGCACCTGCACGCAGTCAAAAGCCGCCGCCACCTCGCCCGCCGCCTGCCGGGCTTGCTCAGGCGAGGCGGCGTGCAACAGCGCCAAGGGGCGGTCCTTGGAGCAGGCCTCGCCCACACCCAGCACCTCGGTCAAACCCACTCGAGGGTCGATTACGTCGCCGGGCCGGACGCGGCCGCCGCCCATGCGCAAGAGGGCCAGGCCCAGTGCCCGCACATCAATGGCCCGCACGCGGCCCTCTGGCAGCCCCTGCGGCCACACGCCCACCGTGGTCGGGGCCTTGGGCAGGCCGGGGTCTTGCATCACATCCCGCGGGCCGCCCTGCAGGGCCACCATGCGCGCAAAACGCTCAGCGGCCGCGCCGCTGCGCAAGGCGGCCTGCGCGGCGGCTCTGGCCGCGTCCAAGGACGGCTGCAAGCCGCCCATCACCAAGAGGTGTGCGGTTTGCAGCAAGCACAGTTCCAGAAGCCGCGGCTCGGCCGCACGACCGGCCAGCAGCTCAAGGGCTTCACGCACCTCCACCGCATGGCCCGCGCTGCGGCCCAGCACCTGCCCCATATCGGTGATCAAGGCCCGCGTGGGCAGGCCCGCGGCGCCGGCCACTTCCACCAGGCTGCGGGCCAGGGCCTGCGCGCTCGCCAGGTCGGGCATCACCGCACCACTGCCCACCTTCACATCCATCACCAGCGCCTGCAGGCCCGCTGCGAGCTTCTTGCTCAAGATGCTGGCGGTGATCAGATCCAGCGACTCCACCGTGGCCGTCACATCCCGTATGGCATACAAGCGGCGGTCGGCCGGCGCCAGGTCCGGCCCCGCACCGATGATCGCGCAGCCCGCTTCTCGCAAGCAGGCGTGCAGCGCCGGCTCATCGAGGTGCACGCCAAAGCCCGGCAGGGCCTCCAGCTTGTCCAAGGTGCCCCCGGTATGCCCCAGCCCCCGCCCGGAAATCATGGGCACCACACCACCGCAAGCCGCCACCAACGGGGCCACGATGAGGCTGACCTTGTCGCCCACCCCGCCGGTGGAGTGTTTGTCCAGGATCGGCCCCTGCAAGCCGGCCACACCGCGCCAATCGAGCACACGCCCCGAGTGGGCCATGGCCAAGGTCAGGGTCTTGCGCTCGGCCACATTCAGCCCGCGCCACAACACCGCCATGGCCCAGGCCGCCACTTGGCTGTCGGCCCAGCTTTGGTCGGCGATGCCGCGCACCACCGCCTCGATCGCTGCGCTGGCGAGCACCCCCCCATCGCGCTTGATGCGGATGATTTCAGCCGGTGTGAGACCCGGCTCGGCCATCAGTAGCTTTCGCGGCCGACGGGGCCGTTGCCCGCGCCCGTTCCCAGAACGGCCAACACATCAGCCAGTAAGCCACTGGCCCCGATGCGAAACCGCGCGGGGCCCAGCGCTTGCGGGCCCAGGATCTGGCCCACCAGGTCGATGTAGACCTGCGCATCGGCCACCGTTCGCACGCCACCCGAGACCTTGAAGCCCACGGCTGCGCCGCGGGGGTGCGCCGCAATGGCCTGCAGCATCACCCGTGCGGCTTGCGGCGTGGCCCCAGTGGGCGTCTTGCCGGTGCTGGTCTTGAGGAAATCCACGCCCTCGTTCAAGCCGATGCGGCTGGCCTGTTCGATCAAGGCCGGCTCCTTCAGCTCGCCCGATTCGATGATGAGCTTGAGCGTGGCGCGCCGGCACGCCTGTCGCACGGCGCGAACCGCAGCCGCGGCGGCCTCGACATCAGCGGCGCCTCCTCGGCGCAAGGCCTGCCAATCCAAAACCAGGTCCACTTCATCGCCACCATCGGCCAAGATGCCGCGCACCTGGCTCAGCACCGGTTGCAGGGGCTGGGCACCGCTGGGAAAGTTCGCCACTGCAGCCACCCGAATCGGCGCGCGGGCCGGGTCCGTCTGCAAGCCCGCCCCCACCTGCCGCACAAAACGCGGCCATACGCACAAGGCGGCTGGCACCCCAGCAGCGCTGTGGCTGCGGCTGAGCAGATCGGCCACGATGAGCGGCGTGTCGGCCTCACCCAGGCTGGTGAGGTCCATGCAGGCCAGGGCCACGCGCGCGGCCTCTTCCAAGTGATGGCTCATCGTGCCTCCGCTGGCCCCAAGGCCCGCCACAAAAAGGTGTACTCCAAGGCCTGCATGCGGGCGCGCTGGCCGTTGTCGGCTGCGCCGCTGTGGCCACCCTCCAGGTTCTCCCAGTACAGCACCGGCTGGCCCCGTTCCGTCAGGCGTGCGGCCATCTTGCGCGCATGCCCCGGGTGCACGCGGTCATCTCGGGTGGAGGTCACCAGCAGCATCGGTGGCAGCTTCTTGGCGCCCTCGCCCGCAGCAGGTGGAACCTGGTGGTAGGGGCTGTAGCGGGAAATGAAGGCCCAGTCCGCTTCCAGGTCGGGGTTGCCGTACTCGGCCATCCAGCTCGCGCCGGCCAAGAGCCGGTGATAGCGCCGCATGTCCAGCAAGGGCACCTGGCAGACCACGGCCCCAAACAGTTCGGGCCGCTGCATCATCACCGCGCCCACCAAGAGGCCACCGTTGCTGCCGCCGCGGATGCCCAATTGCGCCGGCGTGGTCACCCCGGTCTTGATCAGGTCTTCGGCCACCGCGATGAAATCATCGTAGCTGCGCTGCTTGTTTTCCCGTATGGCCGAGGTGTGCCAGGTGGGGCCGTACTCACCGCCGCCACGGATGTTGGCCACCACATACACCCCACCGCGCGCCAGCCACGCACGGCCGATGCCGCCCGAATAGGTCGAGCGCATCGAGATCTCAAAGCCACCGTAGCCGTACAACAGGGTCGGCTTCGGGCCCTTGCTGCGCGGGCCCGTCTGCTCCACGATGAAGTAGGGAATGCGTGTGCCGTCCTTGGACACGGCAAAGCGCTGGTCCAGGCGCAGCCCCTGGGTGGAGAACTGACCCTGCCGTGCCTTGAGGTTTTCGAGCCCGGCGCGGTCGGCCCGCGCGAGCAAAAGGCTCTCGGGGGTGAGCAAGTCGGTGTAGCTCACCAGCAGGCCTTCGGCCCACTCGTCCTGCGCGGCCGTGGGGTCGTGCAGGGCCGCCACCGACAAGGTCCCGGTGTTGGGCACGGGAATCGAGCGGCTGCTCCAGGCTGCTCCATCGAGGTGGCGGTCGTGGTGTAAGCGGCCAGTGACCGCCGGGGTGTGGGCGTGAACAGGGCCACCGGATCGGGCTTGCCCTGCATCAGTGCATCGGCCGACATGACCAAGAGCGATCCGGCGGGCCACAGGCGATCGCCTTGCCGCCAATCCGAGCGCAGCCGCATCAGCGCGCGCTCTTTCCAAAACACCACCTGCGCATCCTCGGGCTTGGGCACCTTCTTGAGGGCCATGCCCTCCAGCAGGAAGAGCTCCCCGCGGTAGAAGTCGATGCCGCGCGAAATGAAAGCGCGCTCAAAGCCCGGCGTGCGGTCGCTGGAAGCGGCTGCCCACACATCGCGCTGCAGCCCTTCGAACACCACCTTGGCCTGCTCCAGCGGCGTGCCCCGCTTCCACAAGCGCACCGCACGCGGATAGCCCGAATCGGTCACGGGATCACCGGCCGCGGCCGTGCCCACCAACAAGGTGTCGGCATCCAGCCAGGTCCAGCGGTTCTTCGACAAGGGCAGCCTGAAGCCGTCCTTCACAAACTCTCGCGTGGCCAAGTCAAATTCGCGGACCACATTCGCATCGCTGCCACCTGGCGACAAGGCCAAGAGGCAGCGGGTGGAGGATGCAGACAAACAGCTGCTGCCCTGCCAAACCCAGCTTTGCCCCTCCGCCTTGCCCAGGGCATCAAGGTCCAGCAGCACCTCCCACTGGGGCTCGGCCTTGCGGTACTCGGCCATGGTGGTTCGGCGCCACAGACCACGCGGGTTGCGGGCGTCCTGCCAAAAGTTGTACAGCCAATCCCCGCGGCGGCTCACCGTTGGAATGCGGTCTCGGGCGTCGAGCACTTCGCGCAACTCCAGGCGCAGGGGCTCGAAACGCGGATCGGCCTGCAAGGTCGCCTCCGATTGCGCATTGCGCTGACGCACCCAGTTCAGGGCGGCCTCGCCCATCACGTCTTCCAGGCCCACATAGGGGTCTGCGGGTTCAGGGGCCATGCGCTGCCCCGATGGGGCCGTTGATCCGCTAGGCATGCTTTGGGCCATGGTGCAGAGGGGGAGGATCGCCAACAAGGTGGCCAAGGCCCAGCCCGTGCGGCGCTGGGCTTGTGAACGGTGGAGGTTCATTCAGTCGACGATGCTGTGGAGGATGGCCTGCAGCACGCGTGCAGCCTGCTGCTCATGCAGGGCGGCTGCCTTGAGCGTCTGCTCATGGCTCAGCCGCTCAGCGGCCAGCCCGGCGGCCATATTGGTCATCAAGGAAATCGCCAGCACCCGCAAGCCCGCGTGGCGAGCCGCAATCGTCTCGGGCACGGTGGACATGCCCACGGCATCCGCGCCCAGCCGCTGCAGCATCCGGATCTCGGCCGGGGTTTCAAACTGCGGGCCCATCATCCAGGCATAGACGCCCTCGTGCAGCACCACGCCCAGGCGCGCAGCAGCCTGAACAGCACGCTGCCGAAGCTCGGCGTCGTAGGCCTGGCCCATGTCCACAAAACGGTCGCTGCCGCTCAAGCCCTGCAAGGGCGAGCGCTGCACCAGGTTCAGGTGGTCGCTCAAGGCCATCAGGCTGCCCGCGGGCCAGGGGCTGTGCAGGCTGCCGGCAGCATTGGTCACCACGATCGTGCGGCAGCCCACGGCAGCGGCCGTCTGCACCGCGCCTCGCATGGCGGTGGCGTCACCGGTCTCATAGGCGTGCTGGCGCCCCATCAAGACCATCACATCGACATCAGCCCCTGGGGCACCCGGCGGCTTGGGCAGCCGCGCCAAGCGCACACAGGCCGCATGTCCGGCGATGCCCAAGGGCGGAAAGGCGGGGAGCTCGGTGTACGGCACATCCCGTGTGTCTTGAAGACCCTGCACCATCCCGGACCAGCCCGAACCCAGGAGTACCGCCACCTGCGGCTGTCGTCCCGCCCAGGCGTGCTGCAGCTTGGCTGCGCTGGCCAACACAGCTGCGGTGCTCACGGCGTGTGCCCCTGGGTCAGATGATCAGGCCCAAAACTGTGGGGCAACAAGGCGCCCAGCGTGGTGCGCAAGCGCACCTCACGCCCGTCGGCCACGATCACCGGCAAGCCATCCCCGGCGAACTCGCGCAGCTTTTGCCGGCAACCGCCACAGGGCGTGACCGGCTGTGCACCTTCGCCCACCACCACCGCGGCGCGAACCTGACGGCCACCGGCCACCACCAGATGGGCCAGGGCCGCGGCTTCGGCGCACAGGCCCTGTGGATAGGCCGCGTTCTCGATGTTGGCGCCGGCATGCACGCGGCCCTGCTCGTCCATCAGGGCTGCGCCTACGGCAAAACGGGAGTAAGGCGCGTGTGCGCGCAATCGTGCGTCTCGTGCCACCTGCACCAGATGGCGCTCCTGTTCCTCGCTCAGCCCGGGCTGACTGGACATCAACGCTCCTTCAGATACGGCACGCCCAGCGCCGCCGGTGCCCTCGCGCGGCCAATAAAGCCGGCCAACAGCACCACGGTCAGCACATAGGGCAAGGCCTGGATGGCCTGAACCGGAACGGTACCACCGCCCAGGGCTTCGGGCCATGGCGCGCCTTGAAGCCGAATGGCCACCGCGTCCAGGAATCCGAACAACAGACAAGCCGCCAAGGCCCCGACCGGGTTCCACTTCCCAAAGATCAGGGCGGCCAGGGCCATATAGCCTCTGCCAGCGGTCATGTGGGGAATGAAGTTGGCGTTTAAGGCCAAGACCAGGTAGCTGCCCGCCAGGCCCGACAACACCCCATTGAGGGCAAGCGCTCGGTAGCGCAGGCCTTGCACCGACACACCGGCCGCGTCCACCATCAAGGGGTTCTCGCCCACTGCACGCAGCCGCAGGCCCAAACGCGTGTGAAAGAGCAGTGCCCACACCAAGACCACACACAACAGGGCCCCGTAGACGAGGACGTTGTGGCCCAACAGCCCCAGCCCCAGCACCGGGCCGATCACGGGCACCACTTGCACCGCTTGGGCCCAAGACGTCAACCAGGGCATCAAGCGCGCGCCTTCAGCGATCTGAGGAGTCTGCCCACCCAAGCCAAACCAAGCGCCACCCAGCACCACGGTCAAGCCAGCAGCGGTCATGGTCAGGGCCATGCCCATCACCACCTGGTCACCACGGTGGGTCACACAGCCCCAGCCCTGGACCATGGAAAGGGCCACCCCCAGGCCCAAGGCCACCGCCATCGCCGGCAGCCAAGAGCCCGTGGCCGCAGCCACACTGGCGGCAGCAAAAGCGGACAACAGCATCTTGCCTTCTAGCCCCAGGTCCACCACGCCCGAGCGCTCGGCCAAGCAGCCGGCCAAGGCACACAAATGTCGCGGCTGAAGCCCGGCACTTCGAAGGCGAGCTCGGCACCGCCCTGGTACAGCGTGCCAAACAACAGGGCCGCCAGGGCGATGCCCACGGGGTGGTTGCGCCCAATCAGCGACACCGCAATGCCCGCAAAGCCCGCACCGGCCACGAAGTCGGGCAGCAGCCGCTGGTGCACCCCGGCAATCTCGTTGACCCCCACCAAGCCGGCCATGGCCCCAGACACCACCATCGCGGCCATCACCTGGCGCCGCGGGTCCACGCCCGCATACAGCGCCGCCGCCGGCGCGTGGCCGCTGGCGCGCAATTCAAAGCCGCTGCGGCTGCCCCACAACAACCACCAGGTGGCCACCAAAGCCAGAACAGCCAACACGGCCGTGAGGTTCAAAGGCGTGGCCGGCCACTCCACCCCCAGGCCCTGCAGGGCCTCATGCACACCCGGCATGCGCGCTGCGGGTTCAAAAGCACGGCTTTGGAGGTCCATGGTCCCGGGCTCCTTGAGCACCTCCACCAGCAGGTAGCCCATGAGCGCAGCGGCCAAGAAATTGAACATGATGGTGGTGATCACCACATGGCTGCCGCGCCAGGCCTGCAGGGCGCCGGGCACCGCCGCCCAGGCCGCGCCGAACAGCATCGCGCCCATCACCATGGCCGGCACCAACACCGCAGCCGGCAGACCCGGCGCCAGCTGCAAGGCGGCCAAGGCCACCAAGCCCGTACCCAAGCCCCCCATGGCCGCTTGTCCTTCGCCCCCAATGTTGAACAGCCCCGCATGAAAGGCCACGGCCACGGCCAAGCCCGTGAAGACAAAGGTGGTGGCGTAGTACAGCGTGTAACTCAAGCCCGATGCGTTGCCCCAGGCGCCCTTGATCAGCAAGCCCAGCACCGTGGCGGGCTCCAATCCGATCGCCCACACCACCATGCTGGCCACCAACAGCGCCATGGCCAGGTTCAGCACGGGCAAGAGGCCCAGGTCCATCCAACGCGGCAGGGTCGGGTTCATGGTCTGGGCATCCTCAGTGCGCTGCGCCGCCCATCAGCCGGCCCAGTGCTGCCTCGTGGCAGTCTTCGATCGGCAGTTCGCCGGCCACCCGCCCGGCATTCATCACCAACACCCGGTCCGAAAGCGCCAAGATTTCGTCCAACTCCGAGGACACCACCAGCACCGCGCCACCGGCATCACGGTGCGCGCGCAACCGGGCGTGAATGAATTCAATGGCGCCGATGTCCACGCCGCGGGTGGGCTGTCCCACCAGCAGCACCGCGGGCTGGGCCTGGGCCTCACGCGCCAGCACCAGCTTTTGCTGGTTGCCGCCTGAGAACTTAGAGGAACGCAACTCCGGGTTGCGGGGCCGCACATCGTAGGCCTGCATCATTTCCATCGTGGCCTGCTTCATCACGGCGCGCTTCATCCAGGCCCAACTGCCGTAACGCCGCCAGGCCTGGTGGCCCAGGACAGCCGACTCCCAGGCTGCAAAGGGCAAGACCAGTGCACGGTGCAAGCGGTCTTCGGGCACATGGGCCAGTTGCCGCTGCCGCGCTTGTGCCGGACTCAGCCAAGCCGTGGGGACAAAACGGTCTTCGGCCAAGACCAGAGAGCCCGCCTGCGGCACCCTCAGGCCCGACAGCACCTCCAGCAATTCCGTCTGCCCATTGCCCGACACGCCGGCCACGCCCACGATCTCCCCAGCCCGCAGGGTCAGGCTGACGTCGTCCAGCCGTGGCACTCCAAGCTCGTCGCACCAGCGCAGGCCTTGCGCCTGCAACAACACGGGGCCCACGCCCCGGGCCTCATCGCCCGGTGCACGCTGAGCCCCCGGGACGGCCGCCACGCGCCGGCCGGTGCTCACCCGCCGGCCGACCATGGCCTGTGCCAGGTCGTCCACGCTGGTGTCGGCAATCTCGCGCTCCAATACCACCTCGCCCGCGCGCATCACGGTCACGCGGTCGCACAGCGCCATGATCTCCTTGAGCTTGTGGGTGATCAGCAGCACCGTGGTGCCGCGCTCACGCAAGCCGCGCAGCGCTGCGAACAGGGCCGTGGTTTCATCGGGCGTCAACACCGCGGTGGGCTCGTCCAAGATCAACACCCGGGCGCCGCGCACCAGCGCCTTCAGAATCTCCAGGCGCTGCCGCTCGCCCACCGGCAGGTCTTCCACCACCGCATCCAGGCGCACGCGCAGCCCGGTTTCCTCCATCAGCGATTGCAAGCGCCCGGCCAGGGCCGTACGGGCGGCACCCAGCCGCCAATCCGGCTCAGCTCCGAGCAGCACGTTGTCCAGTGCACTCATGTTGTCCACCAACATGAAGTGCTGATGCACCATGCCAATCCCCACGGCCATGGCGTCGTGCGAATCACGGATCTGAACCGCGCGGCCATCCACCTCGATCGAGCCTTCATCGGCCTGGTAGAAGCCATACAGGATGGACATCAGGGTGCTCTTGCCCGCCCCGTTCTCGCCCACGATGCCGTGCACCGAGGCGCGGGCCACCCGCAGGTTCACCGATCGGTTGGCCTGTACCGCGCCGAAGCGTTTACCGATGCCCGCCATGTGCACCGCCAACGGCTGCGCACCGTCCGGGCCGGGAACTGCGCCGGCCACGGTCACTTGCAGGCGTTGGCCGCCATGTAGTCGATCACCTTGACCTTGCCGGCGATGATGTCGGCGCGCGCGGCATCCACCCGCTTTTTCATATCAGGTGTGATCAGCTTGGCGTTGTGCTCGTCCAGCGCGTAGTCCACGGCGTTTTCCGCCAGGCCCAGCACGGTCAGGCCAGGGTTCACGCCCTTCATGGCGCGCGCCACGGCCACGTCCACCCGTTTGACCATCGAGGTCAGCATCGTGCCGGGCTGCAGGTGGTTCTGGTTGCTGTCCACGCCGATGGCGTAGCGGCCACTGTCCTTGGCGGCCTGGTACACACCGATGCCGGTGCCGCCAGCCGCGGCAAACACCACGTCCACCCCTTTGGCGAACTGCGCCTTGGCCAGTTCACTGCCACGCGTGGGGTCGTTCCAGGCCGCTGGCGTGGTGCCGGTCATGTTGGCGCTGACCTCCACCTTCGGATTGGCATAGCGGGCGCCTTGCTCAAAGCCACACTGAAACTTTCGAATCAGGGGGATGTCCATGCCGCCGATGAAGCCCACCTTGCCGGTCTTGCTGGCCATGGCAGCCAGCATGCCCACCAGGAAACTGCCCTCGTGTTCCTTGAACAGGATGGACTGCACATTGGGCAAGGTCACCACCGCATCAATCAAAGCAAATTGAAGGTTCGGATGCGCCTTGGCGACCTTCTCCATGGGCGTGCCCTGGGAGAAGCCCACGCCCACGATCGGGTTGGCCCCACGCTCGGCCATGCGGCGCATGGCCTGTTCGCGCTGCGCCGGGTTGGCGATCTCAAACTCCAGATATGCCTGGCCGGTCTCCTTTTTCCAGGCTTCGGCGCCCCGAAAGGCGGCCTCGTTGAAAGACTTGTCGAACTTGCCGCCCATGTCAAAGATCACCGCAGGCGCAGCCCGTACGGCCGAGGCGCCCGTGGCCAGAACCCCCAGGAAGAAAGCCAAGCCCCATGCGGGCACTGCGCGGCGCGCAAGTGTGCTGCTCAAGGGCAGGGAAAGGGTCTTCAAGCTGGGCATGCCTCACCTGTGTCCAGGACGTTAAACGGTTAAGGATAGCAAGCCGCCAGCCCAGTCCGGCCAAAGCGGGTTTAGCATGGTGGGCATGTCGAGTTCCCCGTCCTGGGCCACGCTGGCCGCCATGCCCAAGGTGCAGCTGCACGACCACCTGGACGGCAGCCTGCGAATCGGCACCCTGATCGAGTGCTGCCAACGGCGCGGCTTGGCCCTGCCCACCCGCGACGAGGCCGAACTGGCCGCTTGGTTCCGCCACAACGCCATGGCCGGCAGCCTGGAGCGCTACCTGCAGGGTTTCGCCTTGACCGTGGCGGCCATGGGCGACGTGCAGGCCCTGGAACGGGTGGCCTTCGAGGCGGCCGAAGACGCACGGGCCGAAGGCTGTGTCTTGGCCGAGTTCCGCATGGCCCCACTGTTGTTGGAGGCCCATGGCGTGGCCCCAGACGAAGCCGTTTCGGCGATGCTGGCCGGCCTGTCGCGCAGTGGGCTGGCCTGTGGCCTGATCGTGTGCGGCATGCGGCACGAAGCGCCCGAACGCGTGGCGCAGGCAGCTGAGCTCGCGCTGCGCCACCGAGTCGGCCCCGAGCGCCCCATCGGCGTGGTCGGCTTCGATCTGGCAGGCCCTGAGCACGGGTGGCCGGCCACGCGCCACGCCCATGCCTTGGGCCGGGTGCGTGAGGCCGGCCTGCCCATCACCTTGCATGCCGGCGAAGCCGACCGGGGCGAGCGGGTGCTGGAAGCCGTGGCCCTGGGCGCACGGCGCATCGGCCACGGCGTGCGCCTGGCCGACCTTTTGCACACCGAAGCCAGCCTCGAGGCTTTGCAAACCCTGCGCCAGGCTCAGGTGCACTTGGAAGTCTGCCCCACCAGCAATGTGCACACCGGCGCCGCCGTCTCCATCGCACAGCACCCTATTCGGGCCTTGTGGGACGCCGGCGTGTCGCTGTCCTTCCACACCGACAATCACCTGATTTCCTGCACCAACCTGAACCTCGAAGGCCAAGTCCTGATGGACCACGCCGGTTTCGCTTTGACAGACCTGCTGGCCATGCAGGAGCAGGCGCTGAAGGCCAGTTTTTTGCCGGCCGCCATGACCCAGGCAGCCAACGCCGCACTGCAGTCATGGGCTCAAGCACAGGGACTGCGCTAAGGTCCCGCAGACCCTGAAGTTGGACCTCGAACCACACGACACCTCCATGCCACACGCCTCTTGCCACCCGCCCCGTACCGCAGCTTCCTGGCGCCTCACCGCGGCCCTCGCCATGGCCCTCACCTTGGCCCTTGTGGCCGCCGGATGTGCCCAGACCCCACAGCCCAGCGCCACGGCTGCAGCCGACACCGTTCAGGTTCGCGTCATCGGCTTCAATGACCTGCATGGCAACCTGGAAAGCGCCAACCTCACCGTCCAGGTGGCCGACCCCAGCCAGCCCGGCGCAGCGCTGCGGGTGGCCGTGGGCGGCGCCGATGCCATGGCGGGACTGGTGCGCAGCCTGCGCCAGTCCGCGGCCCACAGCCTGGTGGTCAGCAGCGGCGACCTCATCGGGGCCACGCCCCTGGTCTCGGCCCTGTTTCGCCATG
Source organism: Betaproteobacteria bacterium (assembly GCA_009918225.1). Lineage (GTDB taxonomy): Bacteria > Pseudomonadota > Gammaproteobacteria > Burkholderiales > Burkholderiaceae_C > RFTU01. Next base: position 22,768 of record RGEP01000006.1, read on the forward strand.
AATCCACCATCGAAGCCGCGAACCTGATGGGCGTGAGCGTGGCCACCGCGGGCAACCACGAATTCGACGCGGGCAGCGCCGAGCTGCTGCGCATCCTCAAAGGGGGGTGCGCCGAGCAGCGCTCCGATGACCCGGTGCGCTCTTGTGCCCTGGGGCCCTACCGTGGCGCCAGCTTTCCCATGGTGTCGGCCAATGTGCGCCGCAGCAGCGGTGGCACCTTGCTGCCGCCCTATTGGGTGATGCAAGCCGGTCCGGTCAAGGTGGGGGTGATCGGCGCGGTGACCAAGGTGACGCCGCAATTGGTGGTGCCCTCGGGCGTCGAAGGGCTGCAGTTCATCGACGAAGCCCAGGCCATCAATGAAGCGGCCCGCGCCCTGCAAGCCCAGGGCGTGCAAGCCCTGGTGGTGACCCTGCACGAAGGCGCTGAAATCGGCAGCCCCGGCAAGCCGGCGGATTGGAACGACACCAGCTGCCCCGGCTTGCGCGGCGACGCCGTGGACATCATCAAGCGCATCACACCGGCCGTGGACCTCATCCTCACCGCCCACACCCACCAAGGCTACAACTGCCTGGTCGACGGGCGCCCCGTGATGCAGGCCGTGGCCTACGGGCGCGGCCTGTCGGTGGCCGACCTGCACATCAACACCCGCACCGGGGACGTGGACCGTGCCAAGACCGTGGCACGCAACCTGCCGGTCTTCAACGCCCGCACCGATGCGCAACACCGCGAAAAGATCTTGGCCTCGGAGCAGCCCGCTTACCGCCAGGCCTTGCAGGCCGCCCGGCCCGACCCCGAGGTGGCCGCCTTGGTGCAGCGTTACGCCCAGGCCGCCGCCCCACAGGCCCAGCGCGTGGTGGGCCGCATCGCCCGCACCCTGGACCGCCGCGGCATGGGCGACTCCCCCGCAGGCCGCCTGGTGGCCCAGGCGCAGTGGGAAGCCACCCGCAGCCCAGCCCAAGGTGGCTCGCACTTTGCCCTGATGAACCCCGGCGGCATCCGCACCGACCTGGTGTGCCGCGGCACGCCGCCGTGCGAGGTGACCTACGGCGACCTCTTCAGCATGCAGCCCTTCGGCAACAGCCTGGTGGTGATGAGCCTGACCGGCGCCGAAATCCGGGAGCTGCTGGAGCAACAACAGCGGGGGGGCGCCGACTCGCCCCTGATGTCGCCCTCCGAAGGCCTGAGCTACCGCTGGGTTCGCAAAGCCCCCGCCGGCCAGCGCGCCCGGGACATCCGCATCCAGGGTCAGCCCCTGAACGATTCGGCCACCTACCGGGTCACGGTCAACAGCTTCATGGCCGAAGGGGGCGACGGCTACACCGTCTTGCAGCGCGGCCGCCAGCGCCTGGGCGGCGCCCAAGACCTGGACGCGATGCTGGCCCAACTGCGCCAAGGCGTCGCCGACGCCGGCCCGGCCCGCATCACCGTCGTTGATTAGGCTCAGATGTTGTACCCTTGTCACAGTCCGGTCATGCTGCGGGGGCATGCTGTTGCGCAAGCGCACTGTCCTCCGCGATAGTCCGGGAGTAACCCCACCCGCGGCGCTGTCAGCCGCGCGTGACGTTCCCGCCTCTTAACACCCCCCCTGGGCGTTCGTGTGTCAGTTCCGCGCGTGCGCCTGTTTCTGTCTTTTGGAGACCTCCCATGACTTCCCCGCGCCTCATCGGATTCGCCCGCAGCGCCATCGGCCTGGCCATTGCTGCCGTTGTCGCCCCGGCCATTGCCCAGAACACCACCGCCAGCGTCGGCGGCCGTGTGGTGGGCGCGGATGGCAAGCCCGTGGCCGGCGCCACCGTGACCGTGTTGCACGTGGAGTCCCGCACCGCCAGCAACCTCACCACCGACGCCGATGGCCGCTACAGCGCCCGCGGCCTGCGAGTGGGCGGCCCCTACACCGTCACCGTCACCAAGGGCGGCCAAAGCGAAAAGCGCGACAACGTCTTCCTGACCCTGGCCGAAACCACCAGCCTGGACATCGCCATGCTGGGCAGCGCCGCCAGCGTCACCGTGACCGGCCGCGGCGCCTCGGACAAGTTCGAAAGCTCGAACATGGGCGCGGGCACCAACATCAGCAG
>RGEP01000051.1 GCA_009918225.1 Betaproteobacteria bacterium
GCTCGCTGTCGGGAATGGGAATGTTGAAGCGGTCGCGGAAGTGGCGAATGTCCTCGTCGGTCAGCTTCTTGGTCTGGTGGGCGGTGTTCTTGCCTTCGCCGGCCTTGCCCATGCCCCAACCCTTGACCGTCTTGACCAAGAGCACGGTGGGCTGACCCTGGGTGTTGTTGGCCCGATGGAAGGCCGCGTACACCTTTTGTGCATCATGACCGCCACGGCGCAGGTTCCAGATGTCGTCATCGGTCATCTTGGACACCATCTCCAGCGTGCGCGGGTCGCGACCGAAGAAGTTCTTGCGGACAAAGGCACCATCGTTGGCCTTGAAGGCCTGGTAGTCGCCGTCCAGCGTGTCCATCATGATCTTGCGCAGCGCGCCGTCCTTGTCGCGTGCCAGCAGGGCGTCCCACTCCTTGCCCCACAAGAGCTTGATCACGTTCCAGCCGGCACCGCGGAACTCGCCCTCAAGTTCTTGGATGATCTTGCCGTTGCCCCGCACCGGCCCGTCCAAGCGCTGCAGGTTGCAGTTGATGACGAAGACCAGGTTGTCGAGGTTTTCGCGCGCCGCCAGGCCGATGGCGCCCAGCGATTCCGGCTCGTCCATTTCGCCGTCGCCGCAGAAGACCCACACCTTGCGCTTGCTGGTGTCGGCAATGCCCCGCGCGTGCAGGTACTTCAGGAAGCGCGCCTGGTAAATCGCCATCAGCGGGCCCAGGCCCATGGACACCGTGGGGAACTGCCAGAACTCGGGCATCAACTTGGGATGCGGATAGCTCGACAGGCCCTTGCCCTGCACTTCCTGGCGGAAGTTCAGCAGCTGCTCTTCGCTCAGCCGGCCCTCCAAGAAGGCGCGTGCATAGATGCCCGGAGCGCTGTGGCCCTGGATGTAAAGCAGGTCACCGCCATGCGTGCCCCCTTGGTCGGTGTCATCCGCGTGCCAGAAGTGGTTGAAGCCCGCGGCAAACATGTGGGCCAGCGACTGGAAGGAGCTGATGTGGCCGCCCAGGTCACCCCCATCGTCGGGGTTGAGGCGGTTGGCCTTGACCACCATGGCCATGGCGTTCCAGCGCATGTAGGCACGCAAGCGCCCCTCGAGCTCCAGATTGCCCGGGCTGTGCTCTTCCTCGGTGGGCTCGATGGTGTTGACGTAGCCGGTCGTGGCCGAGAACGGCATGTCGATGCTGTGCTCGCGCGCATGCTCGAGCAGCTGCTCCAAGAGGAAATGCCCGCGCTCATGGCCTTCGCTTTCCAAGACCGCCGAGAAGGCATCGAGCCACTCCCGGGTTTCCTGTTCATCGAAGTCCTGGGGCTGGGTGGCACTCATGTTTGCTCCTTCTCGGTTGATGCTGGGGCCGGGCTTGTGGCCGGCTGTTTGGGGCCTTGGCGCGGCTCTTGTGACGGCCGCTGGGGACTGCTGGCAGGCCAGCCCCGGGCCTGTGACCACCAGTATCTCAGACTTTTTTCGAAATTCCAAATCGTGCGAGTTGGTTTCATATTGTGATATTCAAACAAGAGGGGGACGGGGTACGGCGTTGATAATTCCCTGATGCCGCCCGCTCTCAGCCGTCGCTGGTTGCCTCACCTCAGCCTGGAAGCCATCAAGCGTTGGGCCCGGCGGTGGTGGGGACGCCAATCGCCCTCACGCCAAGACCGTTATGTGATCCTGGGCCCCCTGGTCTCGGTCCTGCTGTTCTTGACCGTGATCTCCGCGACCTTTTGGTTCCTGCGGGCCGAAGAACTGACGCACGAAGAAGAAGCGGTGGCCCGTGCTGGGGAAATTGCCCAGCAGCAGGTGCGCCTGCGCCTGCTGGACCATCAGGAACAGCTGATCCGCTTGGCACGAGAGATTGCCACCCGAGACATCGGACGCGGCGGCTTCATCGAGCAGGCGCGTACCCTTACGGGCGACCGCCCTGAAATCACCCTCATGCAGTGGCTGGGCCCCAATGGCCAGGTGCGCTTGCCCTTCGACCCCAACCCCATGGTGGGCGAAGCGCAGCCAGAAGCCACGATCGAGCTGCTCAGTGCCACGCGCAAGCTGCCCGGGCCGGCCCTTCCCGCGCACTCGCCCCACTACGTCGATGACGAAGGCCGCACCGTGATCCGGCTCGTGGTGCCGCTCTTGGCGCGGGGCGAGTTCAGCGGAGCGGTAGCGGCCGAAATCGATGTGGAGATGCTGCTGCGCCGCTCGGTGGCTGAAGACCAGACGCGGCGCAACACCCTGTCCATCATCGACATGGATGGCAATGTGGTGGCCACCACCGGCGCGTCGCTGGTGGCCGGCAATCCGCGTGCGGGCCGCTTGCATGAGGTCCCCTTGGGCAGCATGGCCCCGGGGCTGCTGCTGCGCACACAGGGCTGGCGCACCTCTTCAAACCTGATCGGCAACACCCTGTTCTGGATGGTGGTGGGCCTGTCGGCCCTGACCGTTTGGATGCTGCTGGGTTCGCTTCAGCACCTGCGACGGCGCAACCAGATGCAGGCCACCTTGGTGCAGGAGACCAACTTCCGGCGGGCCATGGAAAACTCGATCCTCACGGGGATGCGGGCCATGGACTTGGAGGGACGGATCACCTATGTGAACCGGGCCTTCTGCGAGATGACGGGCTACACGCAACAAGACCTGATTGGCCTGGCACCGCCCTACCCGTACTGGCTGCCCGACCGCATCGACGAAACCATGCAGTTCCTTCAGCAGGAACTGATGGGCCGCACGCCGTCGGGCGGAATCGAGGTGAAGGTGCAGCGCAAGGACGGCGAGATCTTCGATGCCCGTATGTACGTCTCGCCCCTGGTGGACCACCGCGGCGAGCAAACCGGTTGGATGACCTCGATGACCAACATCACCGAGGCCAAGCGGGTGCGCGACCAGCTCACCGCCTCCCACGAGCGTTTCACCACGGTGCTCGAAGGCCTGGATGCAGCGGTCAGCGTGGTGTCCATGCGCAGCGGTGAATTGCTGTTTGCCAACCGCTCGTATCGGGTCTGGTTTGGCAGCAGCCCGCGTGGCCACTTGCTGCTCAGCGAGGGCAGCGCCCCGGACGTGCACGCACCGCTGCATGAGATTGGCGATCCGGAAGACCCGATGTCAGGCCTGCCGGCCGACAGCATCACCGAGGCCGTGACCGACCCCCGAGAGGTGGCAATTGAGGGCTTGTCCAAATGGTTCGATGTGCGCTTGCGCTACCTGCAGTGGACCGATGGCCGCTTGGTGCAAATGATCATCGCCACCGACATCACCGCCCGCCGCCGCGCCGAGGAAGCCACCGCCCAGCAAGCTGAAAAGGCCCAGGTCACCAGCCGCCTGGTGACGATGGGGGAGATGGCCAGCTCGGTCGCCCACGAGTTGAACCAGCCCCTCACAGCCATCAACAACTACTGCAACGGCATGGTCAACCGCGTGCGCGAGGGCGCCATTGGCAAGGACGACCTGATTGCCGCCTTGGAAAAGACCGCCCGCCAGGCCGAGCGTGCCGGGCAAATCATTCACCGCATTCGCGCCTTCGTGAAGCGCAGCGAGCCCCAGCGCCAAAGTGCGGATGCACGCGAGATCATCGACGATGCGGTGGAACTGGCCAACATCGACCTGCGCCGGCGCAAGGTGCAGCTCAACACCTACCTGGCCCAACGCCTGCCGGTCTTGTACTGCGACCCCATCCTGATCGAGCAGGTGGTGTTGAACCTCGTCAAAAACGCCGCCGAGGCGATCGACCTGGCCGAGATGCCGCCGGCCCGCCGGCGCATCGAGCTGCGCGTGGTGCCCCGCCTGCAAGACGGCCCGGAGCCGGTGGTGGAGTTCAGCATCACCGACACCGGCCCAGGGATGTCTGAAGAGGTGCTGAGCCGCATCTATGAAGCCTTCTTTTCAACCAAGCGCGAAGGCCTGGGCATCGGCCTGAGCCTGTGCCGCTCGATCATCGAATCCCACCGCGGCCGCCTGACGGCCGAGAACCTCTACAATGGGGGGTTGGTGAGCGGTTGTCGATTTGTGTTCACCCTACCGGTCGACACCACACACCGATTCGAAGCTGCAGCGGATGCCGATGGTCCGCGGCGCCCCGAAGCCTCCACATCTTCTTGAGAACATGAGCTTGATCCCCAAGAAAGGCACGGTGTACGTCGTTGATGACGACGAAGCCGTCCGAGATTCTCTGCAGTGGCTGCTGGAGGGCAAGGACTACCGCGTCAAATGCTTCGACTCAGCCGAATCCTTTCTCTCGCGCTTCGATCCTCGAGAGGTGGCCTGCCTGATCGCCGACATCCGCATGGACGGCATGAGCGGCCTGGAACTGCAGGACCGTCTCCTGGAGCGTCGCAGCCCACTGCCCATCGTGTTCATCACCGGTCACGGCGACGTGCCCATGGCGGTGTCCACCATGAAGAAGGGCGCGATGGATTTCATCGAAAAGCCCTTCAAGGAAGCCGAACTGCTCGGGCTGGTGGAGCGCATGCTCGAACAGGCCCGTGCGGCGTTCAGCCAACACCAGGAACAGGCCAGCCGAGACGCCCTGCTGTCGCGCCTGACCACACGCGAAGGCCAGGTGCTGGAGCGCATCGTCGCTGGGCGGCTGAACAAGCAGATCGCCGACGATCTGGGCATCAGCATCAAGACGGTTGAAGCCCACCGGGCCAACATCATGGAAAAGCTCAACGCCAACACCGTGGCCGATCTCTTGAAGATTGCGCTGGGTGCACAGGCCAAGGCCTAAGCCGGTGAAGCGGTGATGAGCTGATGGCGCCGCACGGTGTCGCTTGGGGCCGCAACTGCGGCCCTTTTGCTTTTCAAACACACCCCCTGACCCTTCCCTAGACCATGAGCGCTCAACTGATCGATGGCCAAGCCCTGTCCACCCACTGGCGCGCTGAACTCGCCGAGCGCGCCCGCCGGCTCACCGCCCTGGGCCACACGCCCGGCTTGGCGGTGATCCTGGTGGGCGACGACGCCGCTTCGGCCGTGTATGTGCGCAACAAGGTGCGGGCCTGTGAGGCCACGGGCATCCGCTCCGTGTTGGAAACCTACCCAAGCTCGCTGACGCAAGCCGAGCTCTTGGCTCGCATAGCCGCACTGAACGCCGACCCCACCGTCCACGGCATCTTGGTGCAAATGCCCCTGCCCCGTCACATCGATCCGCACAAGGTGATCGAGGCCATTTCCATCCACAAGGATGTGGACGGCTACTCGGTGCAGTCGGCCGGTGAACTGAGGGCGACACGCGGTGGTGATCGGCCGCAGCAACACGGTGGGCAAGCCCATGGCCCTGTTGCTGCTGCAAGCCAATGCCACGGTCACGATGTGTCACAGCGGCACCGCCGACCTGGGGGCCCACACCCGCCAGGCCGACATCGTGGTGGTGGCCACCGGGCGGCGTGACACCCTGCGCGCCGACATGGTCAAACCTGGCGCGGTGGTCATCGATGTGGGCATCAACCGCCGAGAAGACGGCAAGCTGTGCGGCGACGTCGATTTCGAGGGCGTGCGTGAGGTCGCGGGGTGGATCACGCCGGTGCCCGGTGGCGTGGGCCCCATGACCATCACCATGCTGCTGGCCAACACCCTGCAAGCCGCCGAGCAGACGGTGAGCTGAACCACCACGGCCCACCGCGCAACCCTATTCGCCTCCCAAAGCAGTCTCATGAACCTCACCTCCCCCCCCAATCCCCTGCTCGACGCACCCGACCTGCCCTTGTTCGATCAGATTGCCGCGCCCCATGTGGAGCCGGCCGTGGAAGTCCTGCTGCAGCAGGCCCAGGCAGCCCTCGAACAGGCGGTGGCCGACACCACCCCCGCCACCTATGACGCGGTTTCGGCGGTGTTGGATGTGGCCACCGAGCGGCTGGGACGGGCCTGGGGTGCGGTCAACCACCTCAACGCGGTGGCCGATACGCCCGAGCTGCGGGCGGCCTACAACGCCTGCCTGCCCAAGGTCACCGAGTTCCACACCAACATGGGTGCCGATGAGCGGTTGTACGCAAAGTACAAGGCCATTGCCGGCGCACCCCAGTCTGCGCAGCTGTCGCCGGCACGGGCCATGGTGTTGAAGCACGCCCTGCGCGACTTCGTGCTCAGCGGCGCCGAGTTGCAAGGTCAGGCCAAGACGCGCTTTGCGCAAATCCAGGAACGCCTGGCGGAGCTCTCGCAGAAGTACAGCGAGAACGTGCTGGACGCCACCGACGGCTTTGCCCACTACGCCAGCGAAGCCGAACTCTCCGGAGTGCCCGGCGACGTGGTGCAGGCTGCGAGGGCCGCAGCCCAGGCCGAAGGCCGCGAAGGCTGCAAGGTCACGCTGCATTTCCCCAGCTACTTCCCGGTGATGCAGTACGCACACAACCGCACCCTTCGCGAAACCTTGTACCGCGCCTACACCACCCGGGCCAGCGAATTCGGCCCGAACGAGCGCGACAACACCGCCTTGATGCAAGAAATCCTGGCCTTGCGCCAGGAAGAGGCCCAGCTGCTGGGCTTTGCCAACTATGCCGAAGTGAGCCTGGCGCCCAAGATGGCCCAGTCCCCGCAAGAGGTGCTGGACTTCTTGCGGGACCTCGCCCGCCGCGCGCGGCCCTATGCAGAGCGCGACATGGCTGAGCTTCGTGCTTTTGCCGCACAACACCTGGACCTGCATGAGCCGCAGGCCTGGGACCAGGCCTATGTGAGCGAACGGCTCAAGGAAGCCCGCTACGCCTTTAGCGAACAGGAGCTCAAGCGTTACTTCACCGAAGACCGGGTCTTGAACGGCTTGTTCAAGATCATCGAAACCGTGTTCGAGGTGGCGATTCGTCCTGACCAGGCCGCGGTGTGGAACCCGCATGTGCGCTTCTACAAGGTCGAGCGTGCCGGCCAGGTGATCGCCCAGTTTTATCTGGACCCGTACGCGCGGCCCGGCAAGCGACCCGGCGCTTGGATGGACGATGTGCGCGGCCGTTGGCAGCGCCCCGAAGGCCCGCTGCAGACGCCGGTGGCGCACCTGGTGTGCAACTTCGCGCCGCCCTTGCCGGGCCAGCCCGCCTTGCTCACCCATGACGACGTGATCACCCTGTTCCATGAGTTCGGGCACGGGCTGCACCACATGCTCACCCAAGTCAGTGACATCGGCGTGGCCGGTATTTCAGGGGTGGAGTGGGACGCGGTCGAACTGCCCAGCCAGTTCATGGAGAACTTCTGCTGGGAATGGGAGGTGCTCAAGCACCTGACCGCGCATGTGGAAACGGGACAACCCTTGCCGCGCGAGCTGTACGACAAGATGATGGCGGCCAAGAACTTCCAAAGCGGCCTGCAGACCCTGCGCCAAATTGAGTTCGCCCTGTTTGACATGCGGCTGCATGCCGAACCGGCACAAGCTTCGCGCGTGCAGGCCCTGATGGACGAGGTTCGTGCCGAGGTCTCGGTGAACCCGCCGCCATCCTTCAACCGCTTCCAGAACGCCTTCTCGCATATCTTTGCGGGCGGCTATTCAGCCGGGTACTACAGCTACAAGTGGGCCGAGGTCTTGAGCGCGGACGCCTGGAGCGCCTTTGAAGAAACCGAGCCCCTGAGTGTGGCCACCGGACGGCGGCTGCGCCAGGAGGTCTTTGAGCGGGGCGGCTCGCGCACCGCTTTGGAAAACTTCAAGGCCTTCAGGGGCCGGGAGCCTTCGATGGACGCTCTGCTTCGGCATCAGGGGATGGCGGGCTGATCAGCGCGGCCAGGCCCATGGCCGGGCGCTGGGCGAGCAACAGCCCTAAGGCCATCAGCCACAGCGGCGCGGCCGTGGTCAGCGAAGCCGACATCACGCCATAGAGCATGGGCATGGCCACGGTGGCCGCATTGGTCACCATCATGCGCAGGCCCAGCGCCTGACCCTGACGGTCTGCAGGCGTGACCTGGTGCAGCATCGACAGCACCATGGGCTGCACCGAGCCCAAAGCCAAGCCCAAGATGGCCGAGCCCAGCATCAGGCCCAACAGCCCCGGCAGCCAGGCGTACACCACCAACACCATGGCGGCCAGGGCCATGGCCCCGCGCAGCATCAAGGCCTCTTGGATGCGCGAAGACCAGCGCACGATGATCAGGCGAACGGCGGTGGCCGCCAAGGCAAAGGAGGCAAAGATGAAGCCGATCTCTGAGGCGCTCATCTCGCGCAGGTGCCCCACCACCGGTACGGCAAAGGTGTGGGCGTCCCAGGCCGCAGCCATGGACAGGTTCAGCAGCAGCAGCACCCGCAGCGGCCGCGATCGCAGCAGGGCCCAGGATGACGATGGCCCAGAGGGCCCAGCCGCGTTGCGGGCCGTGTCGGCCGCATGCAGCGGCTGTGGGGCAGACTTGGGCTGAGCCAGGTCTGATAGGGCTTGCGCGTGCCCCGCTGAAGGCGCCACAGGCGCATGCCCTGCTTCAGATGCAGCAGGGCCCGGCAGGGCGGGTGGGCTCAGGCGCCGCCCCACCCGTGAAAGCAGCGCCAAAGACAGCAGGGGCAAGCCGATGAGCACCACAAAAGCCCAGCGCAAGCCCGCATGGTCGATGACAAAGCCGCTCAACAGCGGCGCCAAGACATTGGACAAGGCAGGCCCCAAGGCCACCCAACTGAAGATGCGCTTGAGGTCATGCCCTTGGTGGGCCAATTGGCCAGCCTCCCGCTGAATGGCCACCGCAGCCACGCACAGTGCGCCACCGGTGAGCAAAGCAGCCAGGCCCACGGTCAACAAGCTGGGGGCCAGCGCGCTGGCGCTGGTGCCCATGAGGCCCATGACGGTGGCCAGGCGCACCGGGCGCTGCAGCCCATGCCGATCGGCCAGGCGCCCCGCCCACATGGACAGGAGGATGGGCGCCACGGCAAACAGGCTGAGGATCAGGCCCATCGTCCGTTCATCATGGCCCTCGCGCAGCACCCACAGGCTCGAGACCACCCGGGTGGCGGCCATGCAGGCGTGCAGCGCAATCAGCCCGGTGATGAGCCAGATGAAGGTGGCGGGAAGGCGGGGAGCGGCGGCGTTCAAGCCTGCCGATGTTACGGCAGGGCTTGGCCCTCGCCGGCCTCGTCATCGGGGGGCAGGCCGATCAGGTCCCGTGCCGAGTCGTCGGGCAAGGCCTGAACCTCTTGGAGCTTGCGCCCCATGGCCCGGGTGCGCACTGCGGCCGCCTCAATGGTGTTGGAGGCCTCCTGCAGCTTCTTTTGCGTCTTGGCCAACACATCGCCGAATTTCCCGAATTCGGTCTTGACGGCTCCCAGCACCTCCCAGACCTCGGCGCTGCGGCGCTCCAAAGCCAAGGTGCGAAAGCCCATTTGCACGCTGTTGAGCATGGCCAGCAGCGTGGTGGGTCCGGCCAGGATGATGCGGTGCTCCATCTGCAAGGCCTGCATCAGGCCGGGACGGCGCAAGACCTCGGCATACAGGCCTTCAGTGGGCAGGAACAGGATGGCGAAGTCGGTGGTGTGGGGCGCCGCGATGTACTTTTCGCGAATGGTGCGCGCCTCGAGGCGGATGCGCTGCTCCAGCGCCTTGGATGCGGCCTCCACCGCAGCCGCGTCGCTGCGCTCCTGTGCGTCGATCAGGCGCTCGTAGTCTTCCCGGGGGAACTTGGCGTCGATGGGCAACCAGGTGGGGGCCGTGCCCTCGAAGCCCTGCGCGGCACCCGGGCCGGCGCCAGACCCCAGACCCGCGCCGCCACCGCCACCGCGCTGCGGAAGCCGAATGGCGAACTCCACACGTGCCCCGCTGCCCGGCACCACCTCCACGTTCGAAGCGTACTGCTCGACGGTGAACACCTGCTCCAGCAAGGCGCCCAGCTGCACCTCGCCCAAGATGCCCCGTGTCTTCACATTGGTGAGCACCTTGTTGAGCGAGCCCACGTCGCGGGCCAAGACCTGCATATCGCCCAGGCCCCGGTGCACCTGCTCCAGCCGCTCGGCCACCTGCTTGAAGCTCTCGCCCAAGCGCTGTTCCAGGGTGGCATGCAGCTTCTCATCGACCGTCTGGCGCATCTGCTCGAGCTTCTTCTCATTGCCCTCCTGCATCGCGGCC
>RGEP01000501.1 GCA_009918225.1 Betaproteobacteria bacterium
GCAGGGGCAGCTGCGCTGGACAGCGGTCAGCGAAGATCCGACGCTGTACAGCGAGTCCTTCCTGAGCCTGGGTGGTAGCGCACAGGGATACCCCACGCCAAGCATCGCCTACGCCGGCCCCACGCGCCTGGTGGCGCTGGATGTGCCGCCCCTGCGCGACACCGACACCTCGGCGGCCCTGTACTTTGGTGTGGCCGGCTACGACGCCTCCTGGCCTGGCGCACAGGTGCAGCTCTCGCGCGATGGGGTGACCTTTGATGCCGTGGCCACGCTCACCCAAGCCGCCACCATTGGCTTTACGGTGGGCAGCAACGGCGTGCTGGGTACCTCAGGCAATTACCTCAGCGGCAACATCCCGGATGAGACCAACACCGTCGATGTGCAGCTCATCAGCGGAAGCCTCTCCAGCACCACATTCGAGGGCCTGCTGGCCGGCACCAATGCCGCGGCCATCGGCCAGGAGATCGTGTATTTCCGCAGCGCCACGCTGATCGCTGCCAACACCTATCGCTTGAGCGGCTTCCTGCGCGCCCGCCAAGGCACTGAATGGGCGGCCACTGCCCACGCGGTGGGCGACACCTTTGTCCTGCTGGACACCAAGCTCGACCGCTTGCCGCTCTTGGTCACCGACCTCAACAACAGCCTCAAACTGCTGGGCGTCACGCTAGGACAGACGGTCAGCAGCGCCCAGGCCACGACGCTGACCGTGCAAGAGGGCTGCGTGCGGCCGCTGTCTCCGGCGCAGCTGCGTGCCAAACCCGGCTCGACCACGGCCGCCAACGACATCACGCTGAGTTGGATTCGCCGCGCGCGGGTCAACGCCGCCTGGCTCAACGGCACCGACGTGCCCTTGGACGAATCGACCGAGTCCTACCAGGTGCAGGTCTTCAGCGGCAGCACCCTCAAGCGCACCGTCACGGTCAGCGCGGCCCAAAGCTGGGTCTACAGCGCCGCCAACATCGCCACGGATGGCTTCGCCACTGGCCAAACGATCACCTTGAGCGTGGCGCAGAACAGCGACCAGGGCGTGCTCGGTCACGCCGCCACCACCACCATCACCACCCCTTGAGGCAGCTTCTATGTCCAACAGCACCACTTTGCTGGACACCCTGACCAGCAACCAGAGCAGCAAGGAAGTCACCGCCAACGCGCTGTTCGACGCCGGCAGCCCCGCCACGCTGTGGGGTCGGCGGGCTAGCACCTGCTCGGGCCTGACCTGGGGCTACTAC
>RGEP01000502.1 GCA_009918225.1 Betaproteobacteria bacterium
CACGGTGAACAGCACCAGGGCGATCACCAGCCAGACAGCCACCTTCGAAAACCATTGATTGTTCACCTGAGCTCCTTGGGCGGGAACCGGATGCGGTTCCCCAACCCTCAATATGCGCCCGATTCTAGGAGAGTCAAGGCTTGTGTCCCTTTGGCAACACACCCCGTACCCAGCAGGGTCTCAGCGCACCGTCTTTGGATGCAGGCCCACCAAGAAGGTTTCGGCTGACCGGTCGCGAGACGCCTTGGGTTTGATTTTTTTCACGATACGGAAATTGAGCTTGAAATGCTCGACCAACTGGCTGTAGCCACTGCCGTGAAAGGCCTTGCAGACCAAGGCCCCCTCGGGACGCAAGTGGGCCTGGCAGAAGTCAATGGCCAACTCGATCAGATGGGCGATGCGGGCCGAGTCAGACGACTCGATACCCGAAAGATTGGGTGCCATGTCCGACACCACCAGGTCCACGGGCCGGCCAGCCAAAGCCGCCTCCAGCTCACGCACAACCGCCTCTTCGCGGAAGTCACCTTGGATGAACTGCACACCCTCCACGGGCTCAAACGGCAGGATGTCCAAAGCGATGATGGTGCCGTTGAGGGCCCCCACGGCGGCGCCACCGGTCCCCGCCTCCTTGGGGGCGAAACGGCGGCGCAGGTACTGGCTCCAGGCCCCGGGCGTGGCACCCAGGTCCACCACCACCTGGCCCGGGCGTACCAGCTGCAGGGCCTCATCAATCTCCTTGAGCTTGTAGGCCGCGCGCGATCGGTAGCCTTCGCGCTGCGCCATCTTCACATAGGGGTCGTTGATGTGGTCGGCCAGCCAGGCCTTGTTGACCTTCTTGCTCTTGGTGTTGATCTTCATGGGTGCACCGATAATGCGTCAATGTCTGCGATCCAACTCACGCCCGCTCAGCGCAAGGAGCACCGTGCCGCCGCCCACCACCTCAACCCCGTGGTGATGATCGGCGCCGATGGCCTCACGCCAGCCGTCCGCAAAGAGGTGGATGCCGCGCTGAAGGCGCATGGCCTGATCAAGATCCGCGTCTTCAGCGACGACCGAGCCGTGCGCGAGGCCGCCCTGCTGGAGCTGGCCGACAGCCTTTCGGCTGCCCCCATCCAGCACATCGGCAAGCTGCTGGTGCTGTGGCGCCCCATGCCGGAAAAGGCCAAGGCCGCGGATGAAGACCGCATGGCCGGCCCGCGCGAGGTCAAGATCCTCAAATTCAGCAAGAG
>RGEP01000503.1 GCA_009918225.1 Betaproteobacteria bacterium
GCGCACGCCTTCGCCCAGCACAACGCAGCCTTCAAAAACGCAGTTGATGTCGATCTCCACATCCTGCGCGCAGTCCAGCGTGCCGCGCACATCGATGCGCGCGGGGTCGGCCAGGCGCACGCCCTGCTCCATCAGCTGATTCGCCATGCGCTTTTGATAGGCACGCTCGAGCTCGGCCAATTGCAGCGGGCTGTTCACGCCCTCCACCTGCAACCGGTCTTGCGTGCGCACAGCCACCACCGTTTCGCCATCGGCCACCGCGAACCTGACGACGTCGGTCAGGTAGTACTCGCCCTGGGCATTGCGGTTGTCCAGCCGCGCAAGCCAGCGCTTGAGCTTGGCCGCGGGCACCGCCATCACACCGGTGTAGACCTCGTGGATGGCGCGCTGCGCATCGTTCGCATCCTTGTGCTCGACGATCGCGTGCACGGTTTCATGAAAGCGCACGATGCGGCCGTAGCCGGTGGGATCGGGCAGGTTCACCGTGAGCAGTGCCATGCGCTCGCCTGCGCACGCAGCCAGCAACTCGCGCAGGGTGGGTGCCTCGGTGAGCGGCACATCGCCATTGAGGATCAGCACCACGCCATCGTCATGCAGTTCTGGCACCGCCTGCTGCACGGCGTGGCCGGTGCCGAGCTGCGGCTCCTGGCGCACAAAGTGCAGCGGCTCGTGCGTGCTGCCTGCTTCGCCGGCCTGCAATGGCTGCACCGTCAGCGCCTGCTCGACCTGGTGCGCACCGTGCCCGGTGATCACGATCACGCGGCGCGCCTGCAGCGACAGCGCCGTATCGATGACGTGCTGCACCAGCGGCCGCCCTGCGAGGCGATGCAGCACCTTGGGCCGCGAACTCTTCATGCGCGTGCCCTTGCCTGCGGCCATGATCACGACATCGATTGCTGCCATTGCACAGGTTCTTTCACAATAGCCACGATTATCCGTGAGGCGCTGCCATGACATCACCCCCCACCTCCCATGCTTCCTCGTCGGCCCTCCCGCACGCTGATGCACATGCCGATGCACACGCCACGCTGCAGGCGTGGATCGCTGCCGAGCAGGCGCTGCTGGCGCGCGCGCAGGCCGGGCCCGGCGTGGCCACGCCCGCGCAGATCGAAGGCAAGAGCGGCATGGAATTGATGCAGGGCACGCTGAATGGCACGCTGCCTTCTGCCACGATGGTGCACACGGTCGGCGCGCTGATGGTGGAGGCCACCGAGGGCCGTGTGGTGTTC
>RGEP01000504.1 GCA_009918225.1 Betaproteobacteria bacterium
GGGCTCGTCCAGCAGCAGCAGCGAGGGGTCGGTGCACAAGGCGCGCGCAATCTCCATCAAGCGCTGCGGGCCCAAGGCCAGGTTGCCGGCCAATTCGTGCATGCGGTCGTCCATGCCGATGCGCTTGAGCTGTCGATGGGCCTCGGCGAAGATGCGCCGCTCTTCGGCCTTGTCCAGCGCCAGCATGGCCTGCACGGTGTTGGCCTTGCTGCGAAGGTATGCGCCCAAGGCCACGTTTTCGAGCACGGTCATCTCGGGGATCATCTTCACATGCTGGAAGGTGCGGGAAATGCCCTGCTGCGCGATGCCCCGCGAAGGCAAGCCCGCCAGGGATTGGCCACGCCAGCGCACCCCGCCAGAGGTGAGCGGCAAGACACCCGTGATCAGGTTGAAGGTGGTGCTCTTGCCCGCGCCGTTGGGGCCGATCAAGCCCACGATCTCGCCGGCATCGATGTGGAAACTCACATCGTTGACAGCCACCAAGCCGCCGAATTCCTTTCGGACCTGGTCCACATCCAACAGCCGTTGGCCCTTGGGCGGCTTGGGCTCGTGGGCCATCTGGTCAGCTTCAGTCCAGTCAACCTTGCGCGGCACCATGGGCAGGCGCTTTTGGATGAAGGTCCACAAGCCATCCGGTGCGTACTTGAGCACCAGGATCAAGACCACACCGAAGACGATGACCTCAAAGTTGCCGCTGGAGCCCAACAAGGCCGGCAGCAAGACCTGCAATTCGTCCTCGATGATCTTGACCACCCCAGCGCCCAGGAAGGCCCCCCAGACATGGCCCACGCCACCCAGCACCGCCATGAACAGGTACTCGATGCCTTTGTTCAGGCCAAAGGGCGTGGGGTTCACCGTGCGCTGGAAGTGCGCAAACAGCCAACCGGAAATGGCTGCCAGCACCGCGGCCAAGATGAAGGCAATGAGCTTGTAGCGGAAGGTGGAAATGCCCATGGCCTCGGCCATGGTCGAGCCGGTCTTGAGTGAGCGGATGGCGCGGCCCACGCGTGAATCCAACAGGTTGGTAACGCCCACCGCGCAGACCAGGGCCACCGCCCAGATCAGCCCATGCAACCCCCGGCCTGAGCCCAGGTCCACGCCGAACAGGTTCAGCGAGGGGATGCCGTTGATGCCGTCGTACTTGCCCAGAAACGCCATATTGGCCATGGTGTAGTTCAAGGCCAAGCCCCAGCAGATGGTGGCCAGGGGCAGG
>RGEP01000505.1 GCA_009918225.1 Betaproteobacteria bacterium
GAAGGATGCAAAGGAAGAGCTATTCAACCTTCGCTTCCAAGCTGCGACCGGTCAACTAGAAAGCCATGGCCGTCTCACCGCTGTCCGCAAAGAGATTGCTCGGATCTACACACCGCTCGTCCTGGAATTGTTATTGGACGTCGTGGAACAGAGGCAGATCGTCTTCGTCTAGATCTTGAGAAGCTAACCGGTAAGCAGGTTCAGCTAAACATTCTCGAGGTTAAGAACCCAGAGATTGATGCACAGCTAGTTGCGCAAGGTGTTGCAGAACAGCTTGCAGCTCGTGTTTCTTTCCGTCGTGCAATGCGTAAAGCAATGCAGACCGCTTTCAAAGCTGGCGCAAAGGGTGTTCGTATCCAGTGCGGTGGTCGTCTAGGCGGCGCTGAAATGTCACGTTCTGAGTTCTATCGCGAAGGTCGCGTTCCACTACACACATTGCGTGCAGATATTGATTATGGCTTCCATGAAGCACATACAACATTCGGTCGCCTTGGTGTGAAGGTTTGGATTTACAAGGGTGAAGTTATTGAGTCACGCGCAGAGCGTGAAGCAGCAGCTCTTGCTCAAGCAAAAGCGCCTAAGCAAAATCGCGGACCACGTGCACCACGTGCACCACGCGGTGAGGTAACAACCACTCAGGTTGCTCCTTCTGCATCTGCACCTGCTGCTGATGCAAATGTTGAGGTTAAGAGTGAAGGAGGCGAGGCGTAATGTTGATTCCACGTCGCGTTAAGCACCGCAAGCAGCACCGTCCAGATCGTTCTGGAAAGGCTAAAGGCGGAACCGCTGTTGCATTCGGCGATTTTGGTTTGCAGGCAACTGAGGGTGGTTATGTAACCAACCGTCAGATTGAAGCTGCACGTATCGCAATGACCCGTCACATCAAGCGTGGTGGAAAGGTTTGGATCAACATTTATCCAGATCGTCCACTAACCAAGAAGCCTGCAGAAACCCGCATGGGTTCCGGTAAGGGTTCACCAGAGTTCTGGATTGCAAACGTTAAGCCAGGCCGCGTGCTATTTGAAATCTCAGGTGTATCACTTGATGTTGCAAAGCAGGCGTTGTCACGTGCTGCACACAAACTTCCAGTTAAGTCCCGCGTTGTACTTCGTGAGGAGGCATAACCATGGCGAAAATGATTTCAACTGATGAGCTTCGTGCATTAAGCACCGAAGATCTTCAAGCCAAGCTGAAGGATGCAAAGGAAGAG
>RGEP01000506.1 GCA_009918225.1 Betaproteobacteria bacterium
GCCACAGTGATGCATCAGCTCGCCAAGGGCTACAGCGATGCGCAGATCGAGCAACTGGCCGCGTATTTCTCGGCCCTGAAGAAGTAAGGAGTTCCGCCATGCAACGACGTTCCTTCCTGCACTCTTCGGCCGCACTCGGCCTGCTCGGCCTGGGCGCTTGCGCCACCACCTCGATCCCGGCCAAGGCCCGCGTGGTCGTGGTCGGCGGCGGCTATGGTGGCGCCACCGCCGCCAAGTATGTCCGCATGCTGTCGGACTACAAGATCGACGTGGTGCTGATCGAGCCCAACGAGGCCTTCGTGTCGTGCCCGATCTCCAACCTGGTGCTCGGCGGCAGCAAGCAGATGGCCGACATCACCACCCCGTACTCGATGCTGCGCACCAAGCACGGCGTGACGGTGGCGCGTGATTTCGCCAAGTCGATCGACACCGCGAAGAAGACCGTCACCCTGGGCGGCGGCAGCACCATCGCCTACGACAAGCTGATCGTGTCGCCCGGCATCGACCTGATGATGGGCAGCATCGAGGGCCTCGCGGCCGCGCAGGCCAGCGGCCAGGTGCTACAGGCGTGGAAGGCGGGCCCCGAGACGTTGGGCCTGCGCAAGCAGCTTGAGGCCATGCCCGATGGCGGCGTGTACGCGCTGACCATCCCCGAGGCACCGTACCGCTGCCCGCCCGGCCCGTACGAGCGCGCCTGCCAGGTGGCCTGGTACTTCAAGAACCACAAGCCGCGCAGCAAGGTGCTGATCCTCGACGCCAACCAGGACGTCACCTCCAAGGGGCCGCTGTTCAAGAAGGTGTGGGCCGAGCAGTACAAGGGCATCATCGAATACCGCGGCCAGCACAAGGCTACCGCGGTCGATGCCAAGGCCGGCGTCATCAAGTTCGAGGTGCAGGACGATGTGAAGGCGCAGGTGCTCAACGTGCTGCCTAGCATGCGCGCGGGCACGATCGCGGTGCAGACCGGGCTGAACAACCTGGGCAACAACCGCTGGTGCGGCGTGAACTACCAGACCTTCGAGTCCACCGCGGCCAAGGATGTGCATGTGCTGGGCGACTCGATCCAGATCGCACCGGGCATGCCCAAGAGCGGGCACATGGCCAACAGCCACGGCAAGGTGGCCGCAGCGGCCATCGTCGCGGAGCTCTCGGGCTGGGCTGTGAACCCCGCGCCGATGCTCACCAACACCTGCTACAGCTTCGT
>RGEP01000507.1 GCA_009918225.1 Betaproteobacteria bacterium
GCGGAAGAAGGGCTCCCATCGCTCACGCTGGGCCGATGCGGAGTCGGTGGCAATGATGCCGAAGTTGATCTCCTGGGCGGCAACCGCCACGGAGCTCAAGCTGATGGCAAAGGCCATCACCCATCGAACGAGTTTCATATGGGAGTCCTTTCAGTTTGTTCAGTTGGATACAAAGAGGGCTATCAGGCTGTCCAAGCCGGAGCCTGCTGGAGATGCAAGTGGCTGGGCTGCTTCATGGGATCAAGCAGCTCGCGCGCGCCATTCCCATAGAGCTCAGCGATCAAGGCACTGTCCAGGCCACAGGCTGGGCCATCGAACACAACCTCACCGTGGCGCAAGGCCACGATCCTTTGGAAGTAGCGCCGTGCCAGTTCAACTTGGTGAAGGCTGACGACGGTGGTGATGCCTTGGTCCTCGTTGAGCTCCAAGAGGTGGTCCATCACACGTTTGGTTGAATCGGGATCCAGGGATGCCACGGGCTCATCCGCCAAAACCACACGGGCGCGCTGCACCAAGGTGCGCGCAATGGCGGCGCGCTGTTGCTGTCCACCGGAGAGCGTGGAGGCCCGTTGGTAGGCTTGCGCCTGCAGGCCCAGTCGTGCAAGTGCGTCGAAGGCTTGTGCCTGCTCCAACGTGCTGAAGCGCCCAAGCAGGGCTCGCCAGGTGGGAATTCGGCCACATAGCCCCATGAGGACGTTGGTCATCAAGGGCAGGCGTCCCACCAGGTTGAACTGTTGGAAGATCACGCCGACGTCTCGGCGTATTGCTCTGGCCTGCGGTGCCACTCGGTCCCCATGGTGAAGCGTTTGGCCCAGGACCTCGACATCACCAGCGTGGGCGTCCTGGCGCTCCAGTCCGGACAGAATCCGAATCAACGTCGACTTGCCCGAGCCCGAGGCGCCCAGCAAGGCCACACGCTCACCGCACTCCACCCGCAGGCTAACCCCACGCAAGGCAGCCACGCCATGGAAGGTCTTGTGGGTCTGTTGGACCCAGACAGCGGGTTTTCTCTTCATCCCCGCACGATAGGCCGCATGGGTGACGGTCATATGACGGCCCATGCACCCCGACGCCACAGCACCTGCCCCATCAGGATGCCCTGACCCAGTTCCACCTCCTCTGCCAGCGGGTGGTCCTTGGGTGTGATCACGATGATGGTGGAGCCGTGCTCAAACCAGCCCATCTCCTGCCCCCGCGCGTA
>RGEP01000508.1 GCA_009918225.1 Betaproteobacteria bacterium
GCACGGCATCGGGGGCATGCATCAAGGCGCGATCGGGTTGAGGCGCCTGCACAAAGCTGCCGACACCGTGGCGTGTGCGGATCAGGCCGTTGGCCTGCAGACGCGAAACCGCCTCGCGCACCACGCTGCGGCTCACACTGAACTCGCGCATGAGCGCGGGCTCCGGCGGCACGCGCTGCTCGGGCTTGAGCTCGCCACTTTGGATGCGCTGGGTGATCCCATCGACCACGCGTTGGGACAGGCTCGGCGCTCGCTCGGTGTTGGAATCGGAGGCTTGCGGCATGGTCAGCTTTGGGCTCGTTCAGTCGCCTCTAGTCATCAGACGACGTACGTCAGTATAGGCACTCACGAGGTCAAAATGGCGGCGCATCGGAGGGCAAATAGCTATCGTTTTCCCCAGGTGACATCGTCATCCACACCAGTTCAGGGTAGACTTCATACTCGTCAGACGACTGATGTACGCACGGTGGCCCATGATCAAGATTGAAAGCGTCCAAGCCGTTGAATTCACCCACCCGACGCGGCGGTCAGTGGACGCGGCAGGCCACTCGCACCCCGGCCCTTTGGGCACGGCCCGGCAGGCGCTGCTCAGCATTCGCAGCACCGACGGCGTGCAGGGGTACTGCTTTGCGCCCCCGCAGGTGGTCCGGCCTCATGTGCTGAACCAATTTGTGCGTCGGGTCCTGGTGGGGGGTGACGCCCTGCAGCGCGAAAAACTGTGGGCTGAACTGGAGCATTGGCAACGGGGCAGCGCTGGCCAGCTGACCGACCGCGCCATGGGCGCGGTGGATGCCGCCCTGCACGACCTCATCGGCCGCACCTTAGGTGTGCCGGTTTGGCAGTTCCTCGGCGGCTACCGCGATCGCATTCCGGCCTACGGCAGCACCATGTGCGGCGATGAACTCAAGGGCGGCTTGTCGTCCCCAGAGGAGTACGCAGACTTCGCCCTGCAGTTGGTTGAAAAGGGCTACAAGGCCATCAAGCTGCACACCTGGATGCCGCCCGTGAGTTTTGCGCCCAGCGTCGACATGGACATCAAGGCATGCGCTGCGGTGCGCAAGGCGGTGGGGCCGGACATTGCCCTGATGCTGGACGGCTACCACGAGTACAGCCGCACCGATGCCTTGCGGATCGGGCGGGCGCTGGAAGAGCTCGACTTCACCTGGTACGAAGAGATGATGAACGAGCAGAGCATGTCGT
>RGEP01000509.1 GCA_009918225.1 Betaproteobacteria bacterium
GCGCACTGTCGAACACGCCACCGCAAAGTACGGTGGCCTCGAGCCGCGAGCTGCGGTCTTCGGCGAGCACCTCGGAACGGGTGCGCGGGCCCTTGTCGCGGGTGTCAAAGTCTTCGGTCGTGCTCTCCACCTGGGTGAAGTCAAGCTGCAGGTTCACCTGCGTGCGCACATTGGCGTCGCCCACCACCGGCGCAAGAATCTGCATGATGCGGTTGGCATACACCTCTTCGAGCTGCTGCTTGTGCTGCTCTTGTGCCGCGGTCAGGCCCAGCTTGAGTTCGGCCTGACTTTGCGTCATCAGCTTGCCCACGTTGTCGACCACCGTCACGTTGTCGGGTGTGAGGTAGGGCACGCTCGACGACACCAGATGCACGATCGCCTGCACCTGCGACTGCGATACCGCGCGGCCCGGGTAGGGGGCCAGCACCACCGACGCCTTGGGCGGCGTGCGGTCGCGCACGAACACGCTTTGCTTGGGCGTGGCCAGATGCACCCGCGCGCTCTGCACGGTCGCAATCTGCATGATGCTGCGGGCCAGTTCCTGTTCCATTGCGGCATTCACGCGTACCTGTTCCATGAACTGGCTGGTCGTCATCGACGACTGGTCCTTGAGCGCGTCGATGCCGGTAGCCATGCCTTTGGGCAAGCCCTGCGCGGCCAGGAACTGTTCTTGACGCTTTGGGTGAGGTTGCCCCCACCCAGTGCCAGCAGGCCCGTGCTGGCGGCGGCAGGCGCGGCCGCGCCGGCGGTACCGGCATCGGGTGCTGCAGTGGTGGCCACTGCGGTGCTGCCGGTGGTGGCCAGCGCGGTGGAGGTGGAACCGCCCGCGCTCGCGGCGGCAGTCCCCGGGTTCAGAGTGGCTGTGGCCATGCTGTGCTTTCAGTCTTGCGGCATCACACCGGCATGTTCAGGATGTCTTCGTACGCCTTGAGCACCTTGTTGCGCACCTGCAGCGTGGCCTCGAACGCGATCGACGATTTCTGCATGGCCAGCACCACATCGGTCAGCGGCACTTGCTCGCCGCGGTCGAAGGCCTCCTGCATGCCACGCGAGTGCATCTGCGCCTGATTGACCTGGCCGACCATGTTGGAGACCAGTGCGCCAAAGCCGGGGGCCTTGCTGTTGGGTGCGACGCCCGGGGTCGGGCCGTGCTGGATGCGCAGGCTGTCGGCCTCTGCGCCGATGTCGCCGCCGCCGCTG
>RGEP01000510.1 GCA_009918225.1 Betaproteobacteria bacterium
AGCAAGGCGCAAGCCATGCCTGGCGTGTCCAGGGTCTTCACCGGCAAGGATGTCGAAGGCAAGATGGGCGGCCTGCCCTGCGGCTGGCTCATCACCAGCACCGACGGCACCCCGATGAAGGAGCCGCCGCACCCGATCCTCGCGCAGGGCAAGGTGCGCTACGTGGGCGACCATGTGGCGATGGTGGTGGCTGACACGCTCGAGCAGGCGCGCAACGCGGCCGAGGCAGTCGAAGTCGACTACGAGCCGCTGAGCGCGGTGGTCGATGTGCGCGACGCGGCCAAGGGCGCCGCGCTGCACGATGTGGCGCCCGACAACCGTTGCTACAAGTGGGCGATCGGTGACAAGGCCGCGGTGGACGCTGCGTTTGCCAACGCGCACCATGTGACCAAGCTCGACCTGGTCAACAACCGTCTGGTGCCCAACGCGATGGAGCCGCGTGCGGCCATCGGTTCGTACAACCGCGCCACCGACGAGTACACGCTGTACGTCTCCAACCAGAACCCGCACGTCGAGCGCCTGCTGATGACCGCCTTCGTGCTGGGCCTGCCCGAGCACAAGGTGCGCGTGATCGCGCCCGACGTGGGTGGCGGCTTTGGCTCGAAGATCTACCTCTACGCCGAAGACGTGGCGCTGACCTGGGCGGCCAAGCAGCTCAACTGCAGCATCAAGTGGGTGGCCGACCGCAGCGAGGAGTTCCTGAGCGTCGCGCACGGCCGCGACCATGTGAGCCACGCCGAAATGGCGATGGACAAGGACGGCAAGTTCCTCGCGCTGCGCGTGCACACCGATGCCAACCTCGGCGCCTACCTGTCGACCTTCTCGACCTGCGTGCCCACCATCCTCTATGCCACGCTGCTGGCAGGCCAGTACACCACGCCGCAGATCTACTGCGAGGTCGATGCCTGGTTCACCAACACGGCGCCGGTGGATGCCTACCGTGGCGCCGGCCGCCCCGAGGCTACCTATCTGCTCGAGCGTCTTGTCACGCGCTGCGCGTGGGAGATGGGCCTGAGCCAGGACGAGATCCGCGAGCGCAACTTCATCCGCGCCTGGCCCTACCAGACGCCGGTGGCGCTGCAGTACGACATCGGCGACTACGCGGGCTGCATGAGCAAGGCCAAGACGCTGGCCGACGCGGCGGGCTTTGGCGCGCGCAAGGCGGCGAGCGAAGCCAGGGGCTTGAAGCGCGGCATCGGC
>RGEP01000052.1 GCA_009918225.1 Betaproteobacteria bacterium
TTCAAAACCTTGAGCGGGCACGAGGAGACGATGATGCATCCACGCCATTGGGTATCCACAGCACTTTTGATGCTGGGAATGTTCTTCGGGGTTTCGGCGCGCGCAGAAACGTTGGTGGTCTACAGCACCGTAGCGGCCAAAGGCGCTTTGGAGCTGATCGCCCCAGAGTTTGAGCGCACCCATGGACACACGGTGCGCCTGCGCTTCGGCACCGCCGCAGAACTCAAGGCCGAGCTCGAAAAGGGCGCACCCTTCGATGTGGCTTTGCTCACCCAAGCGGCCCTGGAGGACCTGATCAAGCAGTCACGGGTGTCGGCGGCCTCCAAGGTCTTGGTTTTCCAATCGGGAGTCGGCGCGGCCGTTCGCAAGGACGCCACCAAGGTCAAGATCGACACACCTGAAGACCTCAAGAGCCTTCTGTTGTCGGTCCGGACGGTGGCACTGTCCACGCAAGGTGCATCCGGGCCAATCGTTCGCCGTGCCTTCGACAGCCTGGGCATTGCAGCAGCCATGGCGCCCAAGCTGGTGCTGATCAGCGACATGACCGCCCCAGAAGCGGTGGTCAAAGGCCGCGCGGAGCTGGCTTTTACCCAGATCAGCGAGATCCTGGACACGCCCGAGGCGCAGCTCTTGGGGCCGCTGCCCGGTGATCTGCAATCCCTGTCGTCGTTTTCGGCAGGGGCTGCGAGCCAAGCTTCTTCATCAGCAGCCGCTGCGCTGTTCCTTAAGACACTCACACAGCCCTCTGCGCAGTCCCATATGCGCGCCAAGGGGCTCATCCCACCGGCTGCCACTGAACCGACCCGTCCTGCCATGACCTCTGAAGCCACCCTAAAACCCGACCCCTCACGCATTGCCCTGGTGGTGCACGGCGGCTCAGGCAACGTCACACCCCGCAGCGTGCCGCCGGCCATGGCCGAGCAGTACAAGCAGGGCTTGGAGCGCGCACTCAAGGCGGGGCATGCGGTGTTGGCGCAAGGCGGCAGCAGTGTGGATGCGGTGGTCGCGGCCATCAAGGTGATGGAAGACGATCCGCTGTTCAACGCCGGCAAGGGTGCGGTGTTCACCGCCGAAGGCCGAAACGAGCTGGACGCCGCGATCATGGACGGCCGTACCGGCAAAGCCGGCGCCGTGGCCGGCGTGACCACGGTGAAAAACCCAATCACCGCCGCACGTGCGGTGATGGATCGGACCCGGCACGTGATGCTGTCTGGCGCTGGTGCCGATGCCTTTGCCGCCGAGCAAAAGCTCGAAATCGTGCCGCCCAGCTACTTCCATACCCCGCATCGTTGGGAACAACTGCAGCGGGCCCGCGAAACGGGACGCCTTCAGCTGGACCACGACGGCACCCCGCGACGCTCCTCAGCCGCCCCTGATTCGACAGAACCCTGGCAGATCGACCACAAGTACGGCACCGTGGGCGCTGTGGCCCTGGACGCGCATGGGAACCTGGCGGCCGGCACCTCCACGGGCGGCCTCACCAACAAACTGTATGGGCGCATCGGCGACTCACCCATCATCGGCGCTGGCACCTACGCCGGCAATTCAACCGTGGCGGTATCTGCCACAGGCACGGGTGAGTTTTTCATGCGGGGGGTGGTGGCCTACGACATTGCGGCGCGCATGAGGCCGAGGCGGTGGACCGTTCGCTGCGCGAAGCCTTGACCGAGCAGCAGGGCCGCGGCGGGGTCATCGCCCTGAGCCGAGCCGGCGAGGTGAAGATGGGCTTCAACACCGAAGGCATGCACCGGGGTGTGGTGCGGGCCGATGGCGTGCCGATGGTGCGCAGTTTTGCAGACTGAGACCTTCAGGTCCGACCCTCTTCGCCCAACTCCGTTTCCCCGTCACCGGCTTTCTGGTCTGCCCCTGTTTGAAGGTTTGTTTGATGAACGAAGCAGCTCGAAAAGACGGCGTCGACCTGTACCACCTTCGCTGCCTCATCACCATGGTGGAACTCGGCACGGCGACCAAGGCTGCTGCGCGACTCGGGGTGAGCCAGCCGGCCTTGAGCCACGTGCTGCAAAAGCTGCGCAAGGCCTTGGGAGACCCCCTGCTGGTTCGGGTGGGCATGAAGATGATGCCCACTCCGCGTGCGCAGGAGTTGGTGGAGCAGGCACGCCTGCTGATCAGGCAAGCCGATGAGGTGCTGTGGCCCAAAGCGCCGTTCGAAGCCCGGAGCTATGAGGGCCGCTGGGTGGTGTCTGCGCCTGAGTATGTGGACTACCGGCTCACGCCTGCCTTGGCACGTGCGCTGCATCTTCAGAGCCCCGCGTCCAGTCTTCAAATCGTGCCACCCAACCCGGCCCATGCCGAGCGCATGCTGGAGTCTGGCGAGATCGACTTGCGTTTGGGTTGGGTGGACAAATCCTCTCCCTTCACCCGATCCCGGCTGCTCTACACGGAGACCTTTTCTTGCCTGTATCGGCGCCAACACCGAGCCGTGAAGGGGCTCATTACTATTCCTCAGTACCTGGCCGCTGAACACATCCGGGTTCAAGCCTCACAGCCCAGCACCGCCACCCGCACGATTGCAGCCGCTGCGTTGCGCTTAGGCCAGGAGCTGCGCGTGGCCCTCGTGGTGCCGAATCTGATGACGGTGGGCCGTGTGGTGGCCGAGTCCGACACCGTGGCCACGGTGCCCAGCGGTATTGGTCAGGTGTTGGCCCAGCTGCACGACCTGAAGATTGCGCCCTTGCCGATCAAAGTGGCTACCCTGAACGTGGCGATGTACTGGCATGAGCGCATGCAAACCGACAAGCGCCACCGTTGGCTGCGCTCGCTCATCGCCGAGACGGCTGCCGAGCTTAAGGATCCACCACGATAGCGCGGTCGCGGATCAGTCGTTCCCACCGCAGGCGGTCTGCTTTGAAGCGCGGCATCACCTGCTCCGGCAGGCTGCGCTCAATCTCGAACGACAACAGGCGCAAGCGGTCGCGGACTTCATGCCCATCCAGAACCCTTGAAGCGGCCTGGTTCAAGCGCTGCACGATCGGCTTGGGCGTGCTGGCCGGCACCATGAGGGCGAACAAGGGCGATACCTCAAGCGCTGGCCCGCCCGTCTCAGCCAGGGTGGGCACCGCCGGCATGGCCGCTGATCGCTTGTCACCCAGCACGCCCAGGGCACGAACCAAGCCCCCATCTACCGCCGCCTTGGCTGTGGGCACCAAGTCGACGTAGGCATCGATCTCGCCAGAGGCCAGTGCATTGAGCGCGGGCTGGCTGCCCCGGTAGGGTATGTGAACCATACGAATGCCGGTCGTGGCCATCAATTGCTCGAAGGCCAGGTGCAAGGTGGAGCCGCGCCCGGGAGACCCGAAATTGAACTGCCCGGGGTGCGTCAAGGCCCTTTGCACCCAGCTCGTAAAGGACTCCGCTTTGCTGTTCGCAGGAACCAAGAGCACCATGGGCGCCGAGGCCAAGAGCGTGACCCCGACGAAGTCAAGGTCGGGGTCGTAACGCAGCTTGGGTGTGATCAGGGGGTTGAAGACAAAGGTGGAACTCGATCCGAGCAACAGGGTGTAGCCGTCAGGAGAAGACCGCGCGACAAACTCGGCGGCCACACCGGTGCCCGCGCCGGGGCGGTTGTCCACCACCACGGGCACGCCAAGATCTCGGCTCAAGCCCTCCGCCAACAGACGCCCCAACAAATCGGTGGAGCCGCCTGGCGCAAAAGGCACCACCAGCACGATGCGGCGACCAGGCAAGGGGTAGTTCGCCCCCTCAGCAGCCCAAGCGCAGAGGCCCCAATTCCAGCCAGCCACCAACAGCGCGGCCCAAGCAGCGCAGGTCCTGCGTTCGATGGTGAGCAAGCCGAACAAGAGCTTCAAAAAGGCCTTCCAGAGGATTCAATGGACCCCACGACGGTCTTGGGCCATGGACCGAGCCGCAGCAGCACAGTCGGCCACCGCTAGGGCCGCAGGGCGCAGCATAGCGGCCATGGCCGCGAACGAGTGTGGAAGCCCCGCGAACTCTTTGAGACGGGATGCCAACCCTTCACCCAACCAGTGGTGGTGCATGCGACGCGAGTCGTTCAGCAGGGGGTCGTCCAAACCCACGGCCAGGTAGGTCGCAGGCAAGCGATGGCCTGTTTGCAGCGCTGGGATGGCCTTCGCATAGCCGTCGGGGGCGAGACCTGCAAGGTAGCGCTCCCAGATCCAACGGCTGCGCTCCACGTGCACATGGGGCCCGCCATGGTTGCCGTAAAGCAGCACCAGGCCGTCGATCGATGGGCCCTCTCGGGCCTCGGATGCGCGCGCTGCCACACACACCGCCAAGCTCGCGCCAGCCGACTCGCCCCACAAGATCCAGCGTTGTGGCATGCCCTCGGCCTGAGCGGCGGGCGAGCTCAACCAGCTCAGCGCCGCCCACACATCGTCGAGTTGTGCTGGGAACGGATGCTCCGGTATGCGCCGGTAGTCCACGGCACACACCAACATGCCCGTCTCTCGCGCCACGCGGTGGGCGACGGGGCGAGAGCTGTGCAAGGATCCACCCCACCATCCTGCGCCGCGCAGGTACAGAACGCCACAAGCCGGCATCTTGGACGCTTGCGGCTCGACCGTCAGCACTCGATGCCGACGGCTGTCCACATCAAAGCTCACCAGCCTTTCGCGGCCATCGAGTTCCTCGCTTGCACTCAGGGCCAAAAGGTAGGCCTCGTGCTGCGCACGCGCGACCTCCAGGTCCTGGGTCGAAGGGTCACCGGGCTTGAGGCCCAGCCCGTGGAGGTGTGCCTGCAAATCGGGCCAGTGATCAAAGAGACAGGGCCGGCCCGGTTGCAGTGAACTGGCTTGCATGAAGGCGCCCCAGTGGGCTACTGCTTGCTGATGTCAAAGACCTGATTCACGGGCGAGGGCCCCACCGAAGGCCAAGCGACCGTGCTCGCCTGCTCCACGCCGGGCTTGCTCCAGTCGCACACACCGTTGGGGAATATGGCCTTGAGGCGGTCGAGTTCAGCCGCGCTGAGCGTAACCTTGTAGTCGCTCGCCGCAACGGGCTTGAGCTGGCACTTCAAGACATTCCAAGCCAAGGGCCCCCCAGCCTGCAGGCGGGCGTGGGTATAGGACGGCCAGATCTTGTTGCACGCGCTGTCGTTGATGCCCAGGGTCTGCTTTTCCTTGATGAAGTTGGTCGGGAAGGACCCTCCGGCCGGTACCGCCTCGAAGCAGCCATCGACCAAGTCGGCAGGTCGGTTGCGCACTACCGTCGCCCTTTGGGAATCGCTGCCCTTGTCCGCCAAGATGGCATCCATCCACTTTTCCATCGCCGAGATGGCGCCGGCATACAGGGTCGCATTCGTCTGTGTCAGTCCGCCGCGCCACATCACGTGGTTGTCGGAGTTGCCACTGGCCTGGGCCATGCGCTCGCGAACCGCGAAGTGCTGCCATTGCAGATGATGTTCCGCGCCCGTCTCGTTGTGGCGATTCATGAGGTCGAAGACCGGGATCGAAGCCAAGCCCATTCCGCCATGCAGCACCAAGCCCGCCTGATAGGCGCGCTTGAGGGCATCGCTCGAGGCCGTGGTGCGCGCAGCCACCGGGTTGGAGTCAAAGTCAAAGCCGCCGATGGACTGGTTCAGGTCCAGAAACTGCGCTACCGAAATGGTGCCGGCGTTCAGCGCTGCCAGACCATATTGAACACCCTGGTTGTCAAAGGGCGAAAGGGCGATGGTGGCCTTGCCGCTTGCATCCAGTGGGTTGGCTTTTCGGCCATAGACATTGACCACTGAATCCACGATGGAAGCGCGTGCCCCGGTCAGGTTCAGCGTCGCCGTCCTGGGGTCATACCGCAGCGTCAGGGGCAAGGCGGAATCCCAGCCAGCCGGGCTGTAGGCCGAAACGCCCGGAAAGCTGGGCGAGGTCCGCCCCGGCACAGGGTCGACGCGGCCGAACTGGTTGGCGTTGTG
The DNA here is from genome assembly GCA_009918225.1 of Betaproteobacteria bacterium. Lineage (GTDB taxonomy): Bacteria > Pseudomonadota > Gammaproteobacteria > Burkholderiales > Burkholderiaceae_C > RFTU01. The sequence continues at coordinate 5,906 of RGEP01000052.1, forward strand.
GTACAGCGTCGCTTCACCGCCATAGCCCGATACGGCCAGACGTTGTGCGGGGGTGAACGATGAGGCCGAGGCTTGCGTGCTGGTGAAGTAGCGAACCAACAGGTTGGCGTCCATGGCCGAGCCGGCCACCGACAAGACATCGGGGAAGGTGTTGTCCACCATGGCACCATCAAAGACCCCGGGCAGCATGTCGGCGATCTGCAGCGAAGCGATGGCCCCACCAGACGTGCCCCAGGTCATCGTGTACTTCGGCGCGCCGAATCGCTTGATGAAGTACTCCTTGGTCATGGCGGCCGACTCCGCCTGGAGCAGCACATTGCAGTTGTTGCCCGCGTTGTTCAGCGTGTTCGTGGCCACCGCATAGCCGCGGCCCAACCACACTTCCTGCTGACCACCTGCCACGCCGAAGGCGTAACCCTGCGCCGTGCCCTGTGTGTACCAGCCGCCAGGGCAGCCCGCGCCGTAGGTGTACACCAAGCGCCGATTCCAATTGGCTGGCGGGCTCAGGGGGCCGACGGCCGTGTCTTTGGCTGGGTCATGCAGCACCGCGACCTGGGCAATGCCACGGTTGATGGTCAGGGTCTCCAGCCGAATGGCGTAGGGCACCGTCACACCCGCCTCCGTCTTCAGGACAGCCGCGTCGCTGGGGATGGGCGTGGTGGGTCCACTGAGCATCTTGTAGGGGCCTGCCGTGGTCTTGTACAGATACTGCACCACCCGATCGGCGCTGCACGTGGGGTCGTCCGGCTTGGGCAGCAGCTTGGAACCATCGGGCAATGCAAAGCTGCCAGCCTGGCACAGGAAGGGCTGGATATGGGGGCCCGAGAAGACCGGCCCCGTGATGGGGTAGACGGTCAGGGGCTGCTCCCGCGTGGCGAAGTTCGCTCGGGCCGTCAGCACCGCTGTCCCAGGCTTGAGTCCGTCAATGAGGGCGATGTAGCGTCCGGCTGTTGACGGGTCGGGTTTGAACAGCGAAGTGATGGTCTGTCCATCGAGTTGAACTTCAAACGCCACATTGCCCGGCACGGTGAGCGCCACCAAGGCGTCGCTGCCGGTCACGCGATCAGGGCGCGACGACAGAACCTGGAACTCGGGGGGCTCTCCGGATCGCGAACCCATGCAGCCCGCCATCAGGGTTGCCCCCAGGGCCGCCACCGACCATCCCCAAACAAACCTTCTCACGGCACTCTCCCCGGTTCGATGAAACGACGGCGTTCATCCTCATTTCAGCCGGGAAGAATTTCAATACGAAAACCAGAATAAATGGTATTCGTTTTAATTATTCTGAAGTCAGAACTCGACCTGCAAGCGCCCATCCAGTGGCCGCAAGTTCTTGATCGCCCAGCCGATGAATTTCGGAGCGGTGTAGACGACCACCCCTTCCAAGTGCTCCGGCAAGATGGCGTTGACGATCTTCAAGACAGGGGCCGGCAGCGGCGGCCCATCCCCCAGCGCCAGGCTTCGCATGCGCACGGCAGCCAAGGACACGGTGCCCGGCTGCGGGTTCCACTGCAGGCGAGACTCCGCGCAGAATCGGCCGGGGATTGGGCGGTCGGTGATGGCCACGGGGGGCTTGGGCGAGAACTCCCAGCGCCCACACAGGACCACCACCTCGGTGGCGCCCTCCAGGCTCAGCAAGGGGTCAGACAGTGTGAGGGCCTGCTTCACCTTGGGAAAGGCCTTTTCAACCTGGGCCTGTAAGGTGCTGGCCCCAATGTCGATTGAAGCGGCCTGCGTGGGCGCGGGCAGCAGCAAAGCGCCCAGGGTCGCATAGGCCAACAAGGTCTGAAAGGCTGGCAAGCTCCGAAGAGCCCGAAAGAGGCGCGCGGATAGACCGCGGCACCCACTCGCTATCATCGGCCAGGTTGAGATGTCCGCTTGAGGTTTCACCTGCGAGGTCTCCAAATGTCTGCTCATCGAGTACTGTCGTTCATCTTGGCCCTGTGCGCCGCCCCGGTGGTAGCGCAAGCCAGCCCGCCGATCGTAGAACTCCGATGGTCACCTGAGGGCCGCTTTGCGCACAGAACTGAGATTCAGCCCAAGGGTTTTGTCGAAGTGTGCGGCGAGCTCAGCCCCCGCGCGGTGGTTGCTTGGTCGTACAGCGCCAGCGAAGCGCTGGATTTCAACATCCACTACCACCTCGGAAAAGATGTCGTGTACGCCGTCCAGCCCAGCCGGATGAAGGCAGCAGCGGACAAGCTGACCGCAAACGTACCCGAGCACTATTGCTGGATGTGGGTCAATAAAGGCGAATCGGTTGCGACGCTGAGCGTGGAGCTTCGCCGTTGAGTGGATGCTCTGAATGCAGCGGGTTTCGTTGGCCGTCTGAAGGTCGATCGATGAAGGCTCCGCAGTTAAGCCGCCGTCAGCTGTGTGTGGCCGCCACGTTGGCCTTGGCGGGTTGTGCCTCTGAGCCACGCCAACTGCCCACCCGGGTGCTGACCGTTCCCGAGCGCGTCTGGGACGGCGAGAGCCCCGACCTGGCGGATCGGGTGTCAGCACGGGTCTTGATTGCCACCCAAGCCGGGTCCGTGAGCACGCTGGACGTTCGGCGATGGCGCGAGGGTCTGAAGACGCACCCTGCCATGCGAACCGCAGTTGGCGACGCACGGGGGCGATTCCCGCCCATCTGGGAGCTCAGCAACCCCGATGCCCACGGCGCCTTTGTGGCACTGGTGAGCGACGTCGGCGACCGCCGCCACGCGCTGCGCTTGATGCACCCGCTTCGCGAAGCCCGCGTGCTGCGCCGAGAAGCCGGTGACCCCTTATGGGACCGTGCAGTGTCGGGCATGGCGCTCAGCCCAGATGGCCGGTACCTGGCGATGGTGGTGCAAGCCGATCCCACGGCACGGTACCGCCCCCTGCATCTGGGGCGCTTGGTGGTGATGGACCTGGCCGCGCCGACCAGCGCAGATGGATACCCCCCTGAGCTGCCTGTGCCAGCCGCTGCTGACGGATTCCCGTGGGTGCTGGGCCAGCGGCCCGCCTGGATCAACGGCGGTCAACAGCTGCTCGTGGCCGCTGCAGGCCCGCGTGGCCGTTCCACGGCCGACAAGCCCGCTGCACCGGCGCTGCAAGCCGATCCCTTAATCGAAGTGATTGACCTGCGTCTGCAAACGCGCACCGCTGCAGCATCTGGCCATAGCGTGGTGGCCAGCGGCCAAGGATCGGGGTTTCTGGTGGCCCACAGCAGCAGCTACCAGTGGTCCTATGCTGCGGGACCGGGGCGCCCGCCTCGCGCCATTCCCCGCCGACACGGCCTGGGCACACCCGTGGCCTTGATTGATGAGCGTTACCTGTTGTTCACCGGTGCCCCACACCCCGAATCCCCCCGAGAACTGACCGCCAACAACAGCCCATTGGTCGGGCCCAAACTCATGCTGGCGCTTAAGTTAATGGACTTGGAGAACATGGCCGTCTTGACCTTGCTGGAGGGCATTGACCCTCGGCGGCGGATCACCGCGGCGCCTTCGTTGGTGACTGAGCCCCCTCGGGCCATCTGAGGAACCGACCGCGGCACCTCAATCAAAAACGGGCTCGGCACAAGGCCTGCAGATCCGCATCTCGAATGAAGCCGCATGATGCAGGGCCACTGCCGGTCATGGCGCGGCACATGGATTGCAAGTCACCGTTTCTGATAAAGC
>RGEP01000511.1 GCA_009918225.1 Betaproteobacteria bacterium
TCCACCGTGAGCGTGCGGCACCAGCCCTGGGGCAGGCTCAAGCCACAGGCCACGCTCACCCGCGTGCCGGGGGCCAGGTGCTGCAGCAGCGCGGCCATCACGGCTTCGTTGCGGTAGGGCGTTTCGATCAGCAACTGGGTTTGGTTCTCGCGTTGTGACCGGGCCTGCAGCTCCCGCAGCCGCGCCGCGCGGGCGCCAGCCTCTTGGGGCAGGTAGCCCACGAAGGCGAAGCTCTGGCCCTGCAGGCCGCTGGCGGCCAGGGCCAAAACCATGGAATTGGGCCCGCTCAGCGGCACCACCGCCGCGCCCAAGCGGTGGGCCTGTGCCACCAATTCGCTGCCTGGATCGGCTACCGCTGGCAGGCCCGCTTCGCTGATCAAGCCCATGTCCACGCCACGGTGCAGCGGCTCCAACAAGCGCGCCATGGCCGCTTGCAGTTCGCTGCGCGTGCCACTGCTGCGCCCATCTTTGGGTGGGCGGGGCAACTCTTGGATTTGCAGGCTTTGCAGGGGCAGTGCCAGCGGATGGAGAGCCTGCACCCGCTTCAAGAAGGCGCGCGCTGATTTCGCATCTTCAGCCACCCAATGCGTCAGGCGTGCGGCCCGTTCAATCACCACCTGCGGCAGCACGGTGCTCAGAGCCGGCTGCTCACCGCTGCCGTGGTCAAGCGTGTTGGGAACGAGGTAGAGAGACGCCATCGGCCAGTAGCCTCATCAAGCCCACGCTGGCGGCCAGCACGGAGAAGTAGCTGTAACGAAAGTCGCAGGACAGGCCAGCGGCCAGGTAGGACGCCGAATACAGCAAGCCGGCGACCTGCATCCACGCCACCGGTTCAGACCATTCACGGCGCGCGGCGTACACCGCCAAGACCAGCACCGACACCAAGCTCCAAGCCAGCGGTGCAAAGTAAGGGGTGTTCAGAAAGCTGCGCGACCAGCTGTACAGCGGCGCAGCCCAGCGCGCCGGCACAGGCCGCAAGCCCGTCTGCACCGCCATCTCGGGCGGGTCGATGCCCACGTGAATGGGCACGCAACGGGCCTGGTCGCGCAGCCCACCGAACCAGGCATAGGCTTCCATCCGATGGGCCAGGTAGGTGCCGGGGTATTGCCGCACCAGTTGGGCCCACTGCCGCAGGAGCAAGCCCGGGCCTAGGGTGGTGGGCCCGGTGATGGGTGGCTGCACCAGCTTGTCGATGCGCTC